>NZ_BAAKJE010000306.1:0-7267 GCF_059704565.1 Massilia sp. NBRC 108631 | reverse complement strand
CTAAGAGGCTTGCGCCTCCGGCATCATCATCAAACGCCCACACTTATCGACTGTTAATTTTTAAAGAATTCTGCGTTACTTGCTGAAGCGTTTTGTTCAGCAGCAGAGAGGCGATATTATGAGGCTTGTCGATACTTCCGTCAACCCTCTTTTCTCTTCTCATCCAGCGCTGCGTGTGTTCAGCAGCGCGGGGACAGAACTATAGCAAAGCCTGCCCCGCCTTGCAACAGTGTTTTTGGAATATACTTTCCGCAGCAGGTGTTGCAGCCATATTCGACAGGAGTCAGGATGGTCCCACATGAACTGCCGGCCGGAAGTCCGCCCACCATACTGGTGGTGGATGACTCGCCTTCATTCCTGACCGCCCTGCTCGATCACCTGTCTTCCCGGGGCTTCCTGGTGCTGATTGCCCGCCATGCGGAAGAAGGCCTGATGCGCGCGGAGTTCGGCCTGCCCGACTTGGTGCTGATGGACGTGGTGCTGCCGGGCATGGACGGCTTCGAAGCCTGCCGCCGCCTGAAGGCCAGCGAGGCCACCCGCGATATCCCCGTCATCTTCATGACCAGCCTGGCCGACGCGCGCCAGAAGGTCAGCGGCTTCGAAGCCGGCGGCGTCGATTACATCACCAAGCCCTTCCAGATCGAGGAAGTGCTGGCCCGCATCAACACCCATTTGGAATTGCGCAAGGCCAACCGGGACCTGCAGCAAATGTTCGAACAGTTAAACCGCGCGAAAGAGGAACTGGTGCATAGCGAAAAGCTGGCGGCGCTGGGCGCGCTGGTTGCCGGCATCTCGCACGAGCTCAACACGCCCATCGGCAACAGCCTGATGATCGCCAGCGCTTTCGAGGACCAGACCAACGAGATCCGCGCCATGTTCAGCCGGGGCGAGCCGATGAAACGCTCGGTGTTCGACAGCTATCTGTCGAACGCGAATACGGCGGTGGAGGTGCTGGTGCGCAATCTGCACCGCGCGGCCGACATGGTGTCGAACTTCAAGCAAGTGGCGGTGGACCAGACCAGTGCCCAGCGCCGCACCTTCCTGCTGGCGGACGTAGTGTCCGGCAATGTGCTGACCTTGTTGCCCACCATACGCCGCACGCCTTACACGGTGACGCAGGACATTCCGCCGGCGCTGATGATGGACAGCTATCCCGGTCCGCTGGGCCAAGTCATCACCAACCTGCTGACCAACGCCATTACGCACGGACTGGACGGGCGCGATTACGGCACTATCGCGATCAGCTCCAGCGGAGAAGAACAGGGCAGCGTGGTGCTGACCATTTCCGACGACGGCAAGGGCATCAGCGCGGACAACCTGCTGCACATCTACGAACCTTTTTTCACCACCAAGCTTGGAGTGGGCGGCTCGGGGCTGGGGCTGCACATCGTGCACAATATCGTCGGCGATATCCTGGGCGGGCGCATCGATGTGCGCAGCACGCCCGGCGCCGGCACCACCTTCACTTTGACCTTGCCGATCACGGCGCCGATGCGTGCGTAGGACACGCCCGCCTATCCCACCCTACGCGGTTTGCGCCAGCTCTTTTAACCGCCTGCGGTTGTTCTTGATCCAGCCAGCCAGCGCGCTGCCGGGCATGGGCGCGGCCACCAGCGCGCCTTGCGCCAGTTCGCAGCCCAGGCTGCGCAGCAAGGCCAAATCCTCCACCAGCTCGACGCCTTCGGCGACGGCCGCCATGCCCATCTGGTGCGCGGCGGCCAGCGATTGCTGCAGCAGCGCCTGGCGCGGCGGATGCTGTGACGCTTCGTGCACGATGACGGGGTCGATGCGCAGCTCGGTCAGCGGGCAGCGCGCCAGGTGCTGCTGCGTGGTGTGGCCGGCGCGGTAGCCTCCCAGCGCCAGGCCGAAGCCCCGCACGCCCAGGTGCGCCAGGTTGGCAATGGTGAGCGGCGCACCGCACGCCAGCACCGGCTCCTGGCATTCCCAGGTCACGGTGCGCGGTTCCAGGCCCAGTTCGCGCACCAGGGCACTGAGCCGGTCAATCTGGCTGCGGTCGGCCAGGGTCTCCACCGGCAGCTTGATCGACAGGCCCAGCGAGATCAGGCCGATGTCATGCCAGGCACGCAGCTGGCGCAGCGCCTGCGCCGCGATGTCCGCCGTCAGCGGCGCGATCCAGTCCGTGCCAGGCAAGGCGGGAAGAAAGCGCTCCGCGCGTATCAGGCCGCGCTCCGGGTGCATCCAGCACGGCTGCACGTCCAGGCTGCGCAACATGCCGCTGGCGATCTCGATGCGCGGCTCGTAGTAGGGCAGGAAGCGGCCGTCCGCCAGCGCCGCTTCCACTTCGGCCGGTGCCGGCAAGCCGGTGGCAGTAGCCTGGCGCAGCCCGCCGGCGTCGGCCCGCGCCAGGATCTCGCCAAGCCTGTCGAAATGCAGCGGCTTGAGCGCGGTCCCCAGCAGCACCAGGCGCGCCGCGCGCTGCGCCATACTGGCCTGTGCTTCCTGCAGCCGTTCTTCGCGCGCGCTGGCCACCACCAGGCTGGCAGCGAGCTCCAGCTCGCACAGATGGCGCATCAACTCGATACCGTCCATGCCGGGCATGTCCATATCGGTCAGCACCAGTTCCACCGGCACGCCGCGCGCATTGAGCTTGCGCAGCGCATCGATGCCGTCGCAAGCCAGCAGCACGTCGCCGAAGCCGGCCTGGCGCAGCAGCCCGGCCATGTGGTCGCGCTGGACAGGGCTGTCCTCCACCACCATCGCCGTGCAGCCGCTCCAGTCAGCCATGGACTGCCTCAGGCCAGGAAGGAATTCATCTGCTGCACGATCTCGCGGCCGATCTGGTCCAGCGTCACGGTGCGCTCCACGCCGCCGCGCTTGACGGCTTCCTTCGGCATGCCGTACACCACGCAGCTGGCTTCATCCTGCGCCACCGTGTAGGCGCCGGCGTTGCGCATCTCCAGCAGGCCGGCCGCGCCGTCATCGCCCATGCCGGTCATGATCACGCCCAGCGCGTTCGAGCCGGCGCACTTCGCCACGGAGCGGAACAGCACATCGACCGAAGGCCGGTGCCGGTTCACCAGCGGGCCGTCCATCACTTCCACAAAATACTGGGCACCGTTGCGGCGCAACAGCATGTGCTTGCCGCCCGGCGCGATCAGCGCGCGGCCGGGCGTGACGCGGTCCCCGGTCTGCGCTTCCTTGACGGTGATCTCGCACACGGAATTCAGGCGCTCGGCAAAGGCAGCCGTGAACTTCTCCGGCATGTGCTGCACGATGACGATGCCGGGCGACACGCGCGGCAGCGACGTGAGCACCACTTCCAGCGCCTGCGTGCCGCCGGTGGAGGTGCCGATGGCCACCACGCGCTCGGTGGTCTGCGTCATGGCGCGGCCGTCGGCGGCAGGCAGGATGGCGTCGGCGGTGAGCTTGGCCACCGGCTGCAAGGGCGCGGCGCGTCCGGCCAGGCGGCGCACATTGGCCACGGCGGCGGCACGCACCGCGCCCACCAGTTCGTCCGAGCTGTCGTTCAGGAACTGCTTCAGTTCCAGCTTGGGCTTGGTGATGATGGAGACCGCGCCGGCGGCCATGGCCTCCATGGTGGTCTTGGCCGCCTTGGCCGTCAGCGTGGAGCAGATCACCACCGGCGTGGGGCGCTCGGCCATGATCTTGCGCAGGAAGGTGATGCCGTCCATGCGCGGCATTTCCACGTCCAGCACGATCACGTCCGGCCACACCGTCTTCATGCGCTCCATGGCCAGGATGGGATCGGCCACCGCATGCAGCACCTGGATGTCCGGCGCCTTGTTCAGCAGCGCGGTGACGACCTGGCGTACCACGGCCGAATCGTCCACCACCATCACATTGATTTTCTTCATAAGCGCTCCTTCAACGACTTGACCCCGGGTGTGCCAGGCGGCCCCTGGCGCACCCACACGTCGCCGGTCCTGACGTTGAAAATAATATGGCGGTGACCGACGCCGAACAGGCTTTCGGACACCACCGGTATCTTGTGCTGCTCAAGCAGGCGTTCGGCTGTCTCGCCGTTGCGCCGTCCTATCCCCATGCTGTCGCCGCGTTCTATGCCGGGGAACATCATGCCGCCGCCAAACACCTTGGCCTGGCATTCGGCCGGATTGATGCCGGCCTGTTCCAGGTCCGCCAGCATCAGCTCCAGCGCGCCTTCGCAATAGCGCCCATTCAGCTGGCCGACATTCTTGGCGTCCTTGTCGCCCATGGTCAGCAGGAAGTGCGACATGGCGCCCACCCGCGCCAGTGGATGCCAAAGCGTAATCGATACGCAGGAACCGAGCAAGGTTCGTATCCTGTGCCGTGCGTCGCCGACAAAATGTTGGCCGGGCAGCAAGAAGACGTCAATGACGGCCATGGCGGCCTCATACCTTGCGATAAACCGACGGCGCCAGCACCTGCAGCGGACCGCCCATGTCGTGCAGGCTCTCGGAGTGGCCAATCAGCAGGTGGCCGCCAGGCCGCAACGCGCCCAGCAAACGCCCCACCACCTCGTGCTTGGTCGAGGGACTGAAGTAGATCAGCACGTTGCGCAGGAAGATCACGTCGAACTGGCCGAACTTGGGCGGCGTGGGCGAGTTCAGGTTCACCTGGTGAAATTGCACCCGCTGGCGCAGGCTCTTTTCCACCAGCAGCGTGCCGTCCTGCTCGGCCACGCCGCGCAAGCAGTAGCGCTTCAGGTAGGCGGGAGGAATGTGGCTGGTGCGCTCGCGCACGTAATGGCCGGTGCGCGCCGCCGCCAGCACGCGGGTGCTGATGTCGGACGCGTACAGCTCCCATTCCTGGCCGCCCAGCACGTCGTCCAGCACCATGGCGATGCTGTACGGCTCCTCGCCAGTGGAGCAGGCCGCGCTCCACACCCGGAACGGGCGCCGCTGCGACAGCGCTTCGGCAGCCAGCTTGCGCAACAGGTCGAAGTGCTTGGACTCGCGGAAAAAATAGGTTTCGTTAGTGGTCAGCAGATCGACAGCGGTCTGGGTTTCGGCCGGGGACTGGCCGCTGGCGATCATGTTGAAATACGCGCCGTAGCTGGTGAGCTTGTGGTGCGCGAGGCGCTTGGCCAGTCGGCCGCTGACCAGCGCCTTTTTTCCTGGCGCCAGCGTGATTCCGGCCACTTCGTAGATGAAGCGCTGGAACTGGGTAAATTCCCGATCGGAGATGGGTTCGGCAGTCATCGGATCAGGAACCTCAGAAACGCGTGAATTGCGATTCGTCCGGCTCCGTCTCGGCGCCCATCACTTTGCGCGGCGCGGGCCGCACGGCGGCGGCCCGGACCGGCGCCTGGCGCACGCCGGCGCGGCCGCGCGCAGCCCGCGCCGGCGCCGCCACCGCGCCCACATTGAAGAAGGCCATGGTGTGCTGCAGCTCCTCGGCCTGGCTGCTCATTTCCTCGGCGGTCGATGCCAGTTCCTCGGAACCGGCCGCGTTCTGCTGCGTGGTCTGGCTCAACTGGCCCATCGCCATATTGATCTGGCTGACGCCGGTGGCCTGCTCTTCGGAGGCGGCGGTAATTTCCTGCACCAGGTCGGATGTCTTTTTAATATTGGGCACCATGGAGTCGAGCAAGGTGCCAGCCTTCTCGGCCAGGTTCACGCTGCTGCCGGCCACGTTGCCGATTTCCTGGGCCGCCACCTGCGCGCGCTCGGCCAGCTTGCGCACCTCGGCCGCCACCACCGCGAAGCCCTTGCCATGCTCGCCGGCGCGCGCCGCCTCGATGGCGGCGTTCAGGGCCAGCAGGTTGGTCTGGTAGGCGATATCGTCGATGATGACGATCTTGGTGGCGATCTGTTTCATGGCCGCTACGGTTTCCTTCACCGCCGATCCACCCTCGGTGGCCTCCGTCGCCGCTTTGCTGGCCATGGCGTCGGTGACCTTGGCGTTCTCGGTGTTCTGGCTGATGGAGGCCGTCATCTGCTCCATCGAAGCGCTGCTTTCTTCCACACTGGCGGCCTGCTCGCTGGCCGCCTGCGACAGCGACTGCGCCGTGGCGCTGACCTGCTCGGAAGCAGCGGCCAGCGCCGCCGCGCTGTCGTTCACTTCGGACACCACCTGCGACAGCTTGGCCACCGCAGAATTGGCGAAGCCCATCATCTCGCCAAACGCGCCTTCGTATTTCTTGTCGATGGTGCGAGTCAGGTCGCCGCCGGCGATGGCTTCCATCATGCCCACCATGTCGTCGATGCCGCCCTGGGTGGTGGTCACAAGCTGGTTCAGGCCTTCGCCCATCTCCTTCTGGAAGCCTTGCAGGCCCTGCAGGTCGACGCGGCTGCTGAAGTCGCCCTTGTTGGCGGCCTGCACCGCCGCGCGCTGGCCGTCGATCACCTGTTTCAGCTTGGCCACCATATTGCCCATGGCGCGCAGCAGCTGCCCGGTTTCGTCTTTGGCTCCGGACTGCAGCGACACCGCCAGGTCGCCTTCGGCCAGGCGGTTGGCTGCCTGCACCGCGTTATCCAGGGGCAGCGTGATGCTGCGCGTGATGAAGACGGCGGCCAGTATCGACAGGATCACCAGCAGCACCAGCGCGGAGACGATGAGCTGGCGCGCACGGGCGCTGACTGCGGTCATCTTTTCGTCGGAAGCCTTGGTGGTCTGGGCCGTGATCTTGCGCAGCTGCTCCAGCGCATCGGCCAGCGGCTTGTCGGCGCCGCTGACGGACTTGTCGAGTGTTTCGGCATCTTTGACGCCACTTGCGCGAAGTTCAACGATCTTGCCGAGAGCGGTGCGGTACAGGATGGTGTCCTGGTGGACCTTGGCGAGGATGCGTTCTTCCTCGGAAGTCATGCGGCCGGTGGCCTTGTAGTCGTCGTCGATGCTATCGATGATGTCCAGTTGGGCGATCAGGCGCTTGTCGTAGTCTTCGCCGCGCAGCACGTAATTCTTGAACATCTGGACCGCGCTGCCCAGCGCCACCGAACCCTTGGTGGTGGCATTGGACTTGGCAATGGCATCTTCCTTGACGGTCTGCCACTGGCTGTTCATGGCGGAGATCTCGCTGTAAGCCATCAGGCCGAACAGCAGCGACAGCAAGGTCAGCAAACCGAATGCAAAACCAAGACGCTTCCCGATCGAGAATTTCCCCAGCATGGCCACCCTCCAGTCTAGTGATGTCTTCACATGCTAGGCTGAGCCCTACCTGCAAGCAATAGAAACCGGGAAAAAAGCAGCCTCCAAGCCACAAACGCAAAAAAGCCCCACCAGATCACTGGCGGGGCTTTTTCATATAACTAGCCTGACGATAACCTACTTTCACACTGGTTGCAGCACTATCATCGGCGCAAAA
>NZ_BAAKJE010000305.1:0-3339 GCF_059704565.1 Massilia sp. NBRC 108631 | reverse complement strand
GGTCACGTTTATTTCTTTTGTTGAGCGTTTAATAATTTGAGCTAAGAGGCTTGCGCCTCCGGCATCATCATCAAACGCCCACACTTATCGACTGTTAATTTTTAAAGAACCTGCTGTTATCGACAAATCGTTTTGTTTGTCAGCAGCAGAGAAATGAGAGTATGGGGCTTGTGCGTCATTCCGTCAACCCCCTATCCCGATAATTGCTGTCGGCACGCATCTGATCGTGACGGAAGGGCAGCGGTACCAGCTGCTTGGCGGAGTACAGCGGCACCTGGTCACCATAGTGCGGCGACTTGGGATCTGTCGATTGCCCATATACCAGCAGCCCTTGGGCTATCGGCCCCGCCGCATCGAAACTCACCAGTTGGATGTAGCTGGTACCCCACACGATATTGCGATAGCCGTCCGCCCCCAATGCCGTTTCCATATGGACGGAGTTATAAGAGCCGTCGATATCGCCTATCCCGCCGTGTACCGGTATCCGGCTGCCATTGCGTACATCAGCCTGGTAATCCCCCAGCTTGCCATCCAGCGGAACACCGGCCGCCTGCAATTTGAGCGCCGCCGCCTTCAAGGCATTCAACATGGCCGGCATGGCGGAAGTGGCCACCCCGCCCGGCGTATTGACCGGGTCCGCCGGGTTCAGCGCCACCCGCCACCGGTTCGGTATGTGTGCTGCCGTGTTCCAGAATTCGCGGAACAGGACCGCGCCCCGGCTGTCCAGATTCGCCCGCCTATCCCAGGCGGCAAGCACCTTGCAAGCGCTTGCCAGTGGCGTATCGGCGCCGGTGCAGGCAGCCAGCAGGTCCGGCAGCACCAGCTCCGCCGCATAGATGCGGTTGTCGAAGAGCAGCCCGTGCAAGTCGTCAGGGGACAATTTAGGCTTGGCCGCCAATGCAGCGTCCACCTGGCTGAAGCCGATGCGGGTGCGCAGGCCTTGGGCAATGCCCACCGCGCCGTACATCGGTGAATAGCCGAACGGCGGCGGCCCCTGCAGCAGGGCTTTCGAGTTTGTCAGCCAGTAACCATCGTTGGAATTGGCGACATAATCGCTGCGCAGCAGCGACGGTGCACTGGCCGGGTTGAATATGCCCTCCGGTGCCCCCTCCTCCCGTTCCCAGCCGCAGTTGCTGCGTGCGCCGTCGAAAGTCAACAGCGGCGGAAACACCAGGCAGTCCGACATGAAACGCTCAGTACGCACCGCCGGCACCACGCTGGCATCCGCATACAAGGTGTTGCCGTCGCGGTCAGCCGCCACGGTGTTCACCCAGGGCAGTCCGGCAATCCGGTTGAGCGAACTTTGCATACTGGCGACGCTGGTCGCGCGCCCCATAGCCAGCCACTGTTCGAGCAGACGCGTGTTGTTGCGGTTGGCGTCTGCCAGCACATAGGCGTGCGTTCCAGTCCAGTTCACCCCGGCTTCCGGTTTGACCATGACCGCGCCCTGCTTGCTGAAGTAAAACACCTTGCGCTGGGTCGCGATACTGCCATCAGGCTGCAGCATATCCACGGCCACCGTCTTTGCCGCCATTTTCACGGGAGCGCCATCAACCAAATAGGTGGTGCCGGACGGATCGCTGGCATCGAGCGCCAGGCGGAAGGTGGTGAAGTGTGCGGCCTTGGTCACGGTGTGGGTCCAGGCCACATCTTTGTTGAAGCCGATTACGACAATCGGCAAACCGCCCAGCATTGCACCCATTGCATCATAAAAACCGGGCACCGTCAGGTGGATCTGGTAAAAGCGGTCGGTGCTGGTCCACGGATAGTGGGGATTGGCCAGCAGCATGCCACGCCCGTTCTGGCTGGCGTCCTTGCCGACGGCCAGGCCGTTGCTGGCCATGCGCGGCTTGAACAGGTTGGCCAACACGGCGGCATCGGGCGCGCCCTTGCCGCCCCGGCGGCGTGCCAGGGTGGCGCCGGGATCGCGCGCGGCGGCCAGCACTTCTTTCGCGAAAACCTGGCCGGAGGCGTGCAGTGCCTTTTCGGCCACCAGCAGATACACGTCGTCCACCGAAATGGGGCGCACCCATTCCTTGCCGTTGCAGGCTGCAGGCAGCGCGCCGCCATGGTCCCGCAGGTAGCGGTTGTAGCCGGCGGCATAGCCCTCCAGCAGGTCGCGAATTTCCTGGCTCCCCGCGGCGTAGCCCGCACGCAGCTGCTCCAGGTCCAGGTAGCCCTTGAAGAAGAAGTCACTGTCTTCGTTTTTGAGGTCGAATCCGTGTTCGTCGAGGTAGTCGATCGCCACGCTGTATTCGCCGTCGGCGCCCCTGGTGGGCATGGCGGCGGGGCCGAAGTAGCGCGACCGCTCGCCGCGCACCGTCAACATACTGTCGGCCAGCATGCAGACATTGTCCTCGGCATACGCATAGGCCAAACCATAGCCGAGGCCGAGGAAGTTCTGGGCGCGGACGTGCGCCACGCCGTGGCTGGTGCGCGCCAGGTCGGCGCTGAAACGCGGCGCCGCCTGCGGCGGCAGCGGAGCGGTGACGGGGGCCTGCTTGTTGCCGCAAGCAGCAAGCAGGGCGGCGCACGATAGGAGCGGGCTGAGCAGTTTCATATGCGACCTTTCGACGGTAGGTCGAAACATCATCGCTGCCTAAGCCCAACTCCGGTTTGCGCAAGCTCAATCAGTGCGGCGCTAAATGTCGGCCTTCATGAGGCTTTGTAGAACACGTAGTCAGCCTGGTACTTCACCATCTTCTTGGCACCGGCATTTGCCGCGCTGCAGCTGTCGGCAGGCGCGACGCCGCCCTGGGTGTTGATGCGCTGGATATAGGTTATGCCGCTCATCATGCCCGAGCCGGTGGCAGGGTTGGCCTGCACGAGCTGGAGGGGAATCGACGCCGGCGTCGGCGACGGATGCACCGCCAGCTGTTTGCCGGTCACCTTGCTGCCGTCGTTGGCTTCCCAGGTTGGGCCACCGTAGTACTTGCCGACCGCACTCTTGTTTTTGTCGTAAAGGATGGCCGTCGGGCCAGCGAACACCCATTCATAGGCGTCGGGCATGCCGGCTTTCGCGCGGCACTCGTAGGTCAGGTCGCCCGCGCCCAGCGCAGTCATTACAGCTTGGTGGCCGGCCGGCACGGCGATTGGCGTGCCCTCGGATGCTTGGGCGACGGTTGCGAAAACGGACAGCAGGAACAGAATACGTTTCATCGGAATCTCCCAGTTAGTGCGGCAGGATGCCAGCACGCAAGACATATACGAGGGGAGCTGCAAAACGGATTCAGATAAACGCAAAAAAGCCCCACCAGATCACTGGCGGGGCTTTTTCATATAACTAGCCTGACGATAACCTACTTTCACACTGGTTGCAGCACTATCATCGGCGCAAAA
>NZ_BAAKJE010000304.1:0-30854 GCF_059704565.1 Massilia sp. NBRC 108631 | reverse complement strand
TTACGAGATGCAACAGCATGGAAAGAGCCGGCTCGCGCCGGCTTGGGTGGTTACTCGCCACGCTGGTTGACTTGCCTACCGTCGGCGCGGGCGAAAACAAAATGGGGTCAGGGTTAATATTGCAAAAATAATTAACCCTGACCCCATTTTGATGGACTGCAACTGATTCGACAAAGCCGGCGTTTGCCGGCTTTTTTTTCTTTACTCTCCGCGCTGGTGGACTTGCTTGCCGGCCGCGTAGGTGGCGCTGATGGCGCGGTCGTCGCCCAGCAGGGCCAGCGCGAACAGCAGCTCTTCCAGGCTGTTGGTGCGCGTGCTGCGGCGTTCGAGCAGCGGCGTGGCTTTCGGGTCGAGCACGATGAAGTCGGCCTCGGCGCCGGCCACGAAATTGCCTATCGTGCCTTCCAGCTGCATGCTGCGCGCGCCGCCCAGCGTGGCCAGGTAGAACATGCGCAGCGCGGGCATGTAGGTGCCGCCCATGCGCGCTACTTTGTAGGTCTCGTTCATCGTTTGCAGCATCGAGAACGAGGTGCCGCCACCGACGTCGGTCGCCAGCGACAGGGCTACCTTGGCCTTGTCGGCCCCGGCGAAGTCGAACAGGCCGCTGCCCAGGAACAGGTTGGACGTGGCGCACATCGACACGGCGGCGCCTGTGGCGGCCATGCGCGCGCGGTCTTCGTTGTCGAGCCAGATACAGTGCGCGTACATGGAGCGCGGACGCAGCATGCCGTACTTGTCGTACACGTCCAGGTAGCTGCGCGCTTTCGGGAACAGGGACTTCACCCACGCCACTTCGTCGGTGTTCTCGGCAACGTGGGTCTGCACGAAGGTGTCCGGGTAGGCTTGCGCCAGCTCGCCCGCCAGCTGCAACTGCGCCTCGGTGGAGGTGGGCGCGAAGCGCGGCGTGAGCGCGTACATGTTGCGGCCCTTGTTGTGCCAGCGCTTGATCAGCTCTTCGCTCTCGCGCGCGCCGCTCTCGGCGGTGTCCTGCAGGAAGTCGGGACAGTTCCGGTCCATCATCACCTTGCCGGCCGCCATGCGCAGGTTGCGCTGTTCGCTGGCGCCGAAGAACGCGTCCACCGATTCCGGATGCACGGTGCAGTAGACCATTGCGGTGGTGGTGCCGCAGCGCAGCAGCTCGTCGAGGAAGAAGTCGGCCACGCCGCGCGCATGCTCGGGGTCCTTGAACTGGCGCTCGGTCGGGAAGGTGTAGGTGTCCAGCCATGGCAGCAAGCCGGGCGCCGGC
This sequence comes from Massilia sp. NBRC 108631, assembly GCF_059704565.1. Lineage (NCBI taxonomy): Bacteria > Pseudomonadati > Pseudomonadota > Betaproteobacteria > Burkholderiales > Oxalobacteraceae > Massilia > Massilia sp. NBRC 108631. The sequence continues at coordinate 29,608 of NZ_BAAKJE010000304.1, read as the reverse complement.
GAGGCGATCATGTCGGTCTGCGGGTAGTGGATGTGGGTGTCGATGAAGCCGGGCATGATGATCTTGCCGCGATAGTCGCGCACCAGCGTGCCGTCCGGGAGCGTGTTCTTGAGCTGCTCGTAGTCGCCTGCCACTTGTACGCGGCCGTCCTGGATCACCAGCAGGCCGTCTTCATGCCAGCGGTGGGCCTGGTCGCTGAACGCCGGGTCGGCGATAAAGTGCAGGATGCTGGCGCGAAAGGCCTTTACGCTTGTCTCATTTGGTATTTTGTTCATGATTGCTTGGGTAGTTGGATGTAGGGCGGCAGGGTTAGACGAACTCTGACCACATGCCATGAGAGGCTATCACCCGGTATGCGCGGTTTCATATCGCTGCGGTTATGGGCGCTATGCATGCGGCGCCCGCCTGCCCTGCGGCGTTGCGCGCTACTGTCTCGCTTGTAATTTCGAGGAGTCCGACCATGTGTGGCATCGTCGGCGTGGTTACGCACGCCCCTGCAAATCAAACCATTTACGATGCGCTGCTGTTGCTGCAGCATCGCGGCCAGCAGGCCGCAGGCATCGCTACCGACAACGACAGCGTGTTCGCCATGCACAAGGCGAACGGCCTGGTGACGGATGTTTTCCGCACCCGAAATATGCGCTCACTGCGCGGCAACGCGGGCATCGGCCATTGCAGTTGCGCTGCCTATGGCCCCTCGTGCGACGAGGAGGCACAGCCTTTCTATGTGAACGCGCCCTTCGGCATCACGCTGGCGCAAAACGGCTGGCTTAGCAACGGCGACGCCCTGCGCGCCGAACTGTCGGTGGCCGGCCGCCGCCATATGAACACCGCCTCCGATGCAGAAGTGCTGCTGAACGTACTGGCCCATGAATTGCACGCGGCCAGCCAGGGTGCGAGCTTCTCTGCGGACGCGCTGTTCGCAGCCGTCGCAGCGCTGCAGGCGCGCGTCCAGGGTTCGTATGCGGCGGTGGCGCAGATCGCGGGCCAGGGCTTGCTGGCGTTCCGCGACCCGCTCGGCGTGCGCCCCTTGTGCCTAGGGGCGCGCGGGTCTGGCGGGAGAACCGAGTATATGCTGGCCAGCGAGTCGGTAGCCTTGGACGGCATGGGTTTCCGCTTCCTGCGCGACGTGGCGCCGGGCGAGGCGGTCTTCATCGGCGCGGCCGGCACGCTGTCGGCACGCCAGCTGGTGGCCGGCTCGCAAGCGCCCGTCCCTGCCGCGCGCCCCAGCGCATTCGAATTTGTCAGCCTGGCGCGGCCGGACTCGGTGATCGACGGCGCCTCGGTCTATGCGGCGCGCCTGAAACTGGGCGAACTGCTGGCCGAACAGGTGCGCAGCGAACTCGATGCCTCCGCCATCGACGTCGTGATGCCGGTGGATGACATCTCGCGCCCCGCGGCCATCCAGCTGGCGCTCAAGCTGGCCATCGACTATCGCGAGGGTTTTATCCAGCACCGCTATCCCGGCCGCAGCTTCGAGCTGCCGGCCGGCCCGGCCCGGCGCGCGGTGAGCCAGCGGCTGAACGCCATTGGGGCCGAATTCAAGGGCAAGCGCATGCTGCTGGTGGAAGACGCCATCGTGGATGGCGCGAGCGGCCGGGAGGTGGTGCAGCTGGCGCGCAACGCCGGAGCAAGCTACGTGGCGCTGGCGTCAACCGCGCCGCCGGTGCTGCATCCAAAAGTGTATGGCGTTGACTGGCCGGCGCGGCGCAAGCCCGCAGCCATGGGCGGCACGCGCGAAGAAATGCGCCGCACGGTGACGGCGGACGCGCTGGTGTTCCAGACGCTGCCCGCGCTGAAGGCCGCCATCGCCAGTGCGTCTCCGGCCTTGCAGCTACTGGAGACGTCCTGTTTTGACGGCGAAGTCCTTCCTTAGCTGCCGCGGTACGTCGAGTAAGCCCAGGGCGACACCACGATAGGCACATGGTAATTCTGGCCCGCGTCCGCTATGCCGAATGCGATCACCACTTCATCGATGAAGCGCGGCGTCGGCACGGCCACGCCTTGCGCTGCGAAGTAGTCACCGGCGCCGAACACCAGTTCGTATTTGCCGATCTGGACTTCATCGCCGAACAGCAAAGGCTGCTCGCAGCGGCCGTCCTGGTTGGTGGTGTCTGCCTTTAACAACACTTTCTCGCCGCCGTCCACGCGGTACAGCCTTACCTGTACGCCTGCGCCAGGCTTGCCCTGCGTGATGTCCAAAACGTGTGTACTCAGCTTGCCCATAGTGTCTCGCTTTCTTTATAGGGTTGAAACAGGAACTCCTGTATGAAAATCATATACGGCACAGTACTGGCGGATATACGCGGCAACGGATAACAACCATGACACCGGCGGACATAATCGGGCCTCCAATACAATAAAGAGGGAGACGCAATATGAACGCATTTCGAGTAGGCGCCGCCGGCGCAGTGGCCGTTCTGGCTTTCGCCACGGGCATGCAGCAGGCCAGCGCGGCCGACTGGAGCGACACCTCCATCGGCTACCGCTACGGCACCAGGTTCGCCGAGCCGTACAACACCAAGGACCTGGAAAAGCACATCCTGAACGTGACGCACGCCAGCGGCTACAAGTACGGCAGCAACTACTTCAACGTGGACTTCCTGAACTCGGACGGCGACGACGCCAATGCGCAGGAAGCCTACGTGCTGTACCGCCACACGCTGGACCTGGGCAAAGTGACGGGCAAGGAATTCAAGTATGGCCCGGTACGCGGCCTGGGCTTCACTGCCGGTTTCGACTGGAACACCAAGAACGACCACAGCTATGACTCGAAAAAGCACATGGTAGTGGCCGGTCCTACGCTGATGCTGGACGTGCCGGGCTTCCTGAACGTGAGCCTGCTGGCGGTCTGGGAAAGCAACCATCCGCTGGGCGTGTCCAGCCGCTACAGCTACGACACGCATGCATTGCTGAACGCATCGTGGGGTATCCCGCTGGGCAAGTCGGGCTGGTCGTTCGAAGGCTACACCAACTGGATCGGCCACAAGGGCAAGAACGAATTCGGCGGCCCGACCGCGCCGGAAATCAACTTCGACGCGCAGATCATGTATGACCTGAGCGGCGCCGCCGGCATGAAGCCCAACACCCTGCGCGTGGGCCTGGAATACCAGTACTGGCGCAACAAGTTCGGCACGCCGCACAAGGTGCCAGGCGCCACTGCCAAGACCCCGATGGTCCGGGCCGAGTACCACTTCTAACTGCCACCCGGCCGCTACCGCCTTTGCCGCGGTAGCGGCCAGTATCCAGGCGCACCCGTATTTAGCCGCGCCCGTATTGCGCCCACAGGGACTCAAACTCCAGCCGGCTGAGTTCGACGCCGTCAAAGTCATCGCTGGCATTGATTTCGTCCAAAGACGGAACGGGAACGGTTCCCAGTACAACGCCCAGCGAGCTTGCCTCGCCCGAGGCGAAACCCACGCTGCCGTTTCTGAAGAACTCCAGCTTCCGCGTTTCATGCCCGTTGCCGTCGATTTCCGAAACCAGCCGGAGCGGGTCATCCATATCCGCGTGTAGCCACTGTACGTCAATGAAGCGCATCCGTATCCCTTTCAGACATTAGCCGGCCCGCTAGCATATCAGGTGCGCCGGCGGACCGCCGGAGCTGCCGCAGCCGCAAATGCACCTTGAGAAATCGGACTCGCGTGGTTATATTGCTCTTTACCGAAAGTCACCGAGAGTTGCCATGCCCACCCTGGATCCGCGCGTCGACGCCTATATCGCCAAGTCCGCCGAGTTCGCCAAGCCCATCCTGGCGCATTTGCGCGCCGTGGTGCATGCGGCTTGCCCCGACGTGGAGGAGACCATGAAGTGGAGCTTCCCGCATTTCCAGTACAACGGAATGTTGTGCAGCATGGCGTCGTTCAAGGCGCATTGCACGTTCGGCTTCTGGAAAGGCGAGTTGCTCGTTGAGGCGGGCGATGCGAAGACCAGGGAGGCCATGGGACAATTCGGCCGCCTCGCGTCGATCGGGGACCTGCCGCCGAAGAAGGCGCTGGAGTCCTATATCAAAAAGGCGATGAAGCTGAACGATGAAGGCGTGAAAGCACCCGCGCGCGCCAAGCCTGCCGCGCCGCGCGAACTGGTGGTACCGGACGACCTGGCCGAGGCGCTGTCCCGGCAGCCGCCTGCGCTGGACCATTTCAATGCGTTCAGCACCAGCAAGAGGCGTGACTATGTGGAATGGATGGAGGAAGCCAGGACCGAGGCGACACGCCAGCGCCGCCTGGAGCAGGCGGTAGAATGGATAGCGGAGGGCAAGTCCCGCAACTGGAAATATGAGAAATGCTGACTGATATTGAGCGCGCCATGTACGGCGCCGGCGTGGCCGAGGCGCTGGCCGATGATCCTTTCTACGTGTCGGTCTGCGTTGCGGGCGGCGTGCGACAGCTGCTGGCGCGCTACGTTGAGCTGGCGCTGATCGAGGGCGAGCAGGCTGGCCGTGTCGATCTGGCCGGTGCGGAAGGCAGCGGTGCCGCCATCTGGAGCGTTCTTGGCGACGCCGCGCGCAAAGCCGATGCCTACGCCGCGCGCGAACGCGAACTGGCCGTACTGCTGGGAGCACAGGGCTATGCCAATTTCCAGGCCATCGTCACCAATATGGAGGCCAACCTGGCGCCGCACGGCTTGTCGTCCGCCTGGTATCTGTCGATCGCAGGTGTCCGGCCCGATGCGCAAAGCGGCGGGCTCGGCACGCGCTTGCTCTCCCACGGACTGGCGGCAGCCGACCGTGCCGGCGCCGTCAGCTTCCTGGAAACGTTCAACGAACGCAGCCTGCCTTTCTATCGGCGCCAGGGCTACCAGGTGGCGGCGAAGTTCTTCGAGCCGGTCACCGGTGCCGATTACTGGCTGATGACGCGCCCGCCCGGTACCTGAAAGCGAAATCGCGCTACAATCTCCGTATGCGTACTATCCGTTTCCTCCTGCTCATGCTGTTCTTCGCGCTGCAGACCGCACTGGCCGGTGCTGAGCCGGTGCAGACCTGCTGCGACGAAGCCTGTCCTCCGGCGGTGTGCGCCACGATGGGCTGCATGCCGTCGGTGCAGCCGATGCTCGGCGGCGAATTAGCGCCATTGCCGTCGCCGGCGGTAATAACGGTGTTTCCCGAACCCGCTACGATCGACCTCCCCTTGCAGATGAAAGAAGTCTGGACGCCGCCCGACTGAATACGGACCGCTCCGCAAACTTCTTTTCAACTTTCTCAAGGAACCCACCATGAAATCCATCGCAATCAAGAGCGCTGCCGCCGCAGCCCTGCTGGCCACTTCCGCTGTCGCTTTCGCTGCCAATATGGACTGCTGCGCGAGCATCGAGTGCTGCCTGAAGATGCTGGCCTGCTGCCTGTAAGCCGCTAGCCGCATAAAGAACGGGCCGGTACTGCAAAGTGCCGGCCCGTTTTGCATTTCGCTCATTCAGGCGCAGGGCAATCGGCCGGGATGAGCCGCTTGCGGCCTTCCGCCTCATACTCTTCAATGCTTTGCATGCCCAGGGTCCGCCGGCGCCGGTTCACCTGGTCGATACTGTCGACCGGCAGCATGGTGAGCGTGCAACGGTCCGGCATGGTGAACTGCGTGCCGTATTCCTGCGGCCGGCCCTCGGCTGTGGCGATACGGTCAGCCAGATAGGCCAGATCGCGCGGTGCAGCGACGCCCTTCTTGACAGCCGACTCCAGCAAATTCCTTGCTGTGCGCTGCAATGCCCGGTCTTTGTCCGCATGCTGAGCAAGCAGCCACGCTAGATGGCTGGCCTGCTCGCCTGGCGGCCAGCCGCACGCCGCCAGGATTGCTTTTAGCTCTGCCGTGTTGGCGCCATCGATGCGGTGCCAGCGCTGGTCGAGGTCTTCCTGCTGTAGCGGCGTGCGGTTCGGGTCGGCGGACAGTTGCTGATGTTCGCGGCGTACGCGCTGGTCGGCGCTCGCCATGTCGCTCAGCCGGGTCTCGAGTGCGCTGCAGTCGATTGCTGCGTAGGCGCGGGCATGGAAGAGCAGCATGATGGCGAGGGCAAAGCGCATGGCAAGCGGAGGGAATTGAATGAAAGGTAATATTGCCACAAGCCGGCGTGTCAGTCTGGTCTTACATCGAGGCAGGGGGTGCGCCGATGTGGCTTGCATCTTGGCGTTTGCATAATGTGGCCTGCTTCAGTTACCAGGGTTTATGCATGAAAATCATCGATCAACGCTTTATCTCCAGCCAAAATCGCTATTCCAACCATCCTTGCCTGCTCAGCATCCTTGAGCTGGATGACGCTTCCGCGTCGCCGGCCGACGTGCGATCGACTGCGGCGAAGTTGAAACGCGTGCTGGGAAATCTGCCGCGCCTGGAGCGGCTGATCAATGTCATAGGGCCGGTGGATGCCGAGGCGGCGCCCACCGGACATTTTCAGTTGGCGCGGCTGATTCAGGCGGTCACGCTCGAGTTGCAGCGGCTCGCGGGCAGCGACGTGACGGTGGGCTTTGTCGGCGCATTGCCGCGCATGCCGGGGCGCTATCGCCTGGTGCTGCCGCACCGGATGGAGAGGATTGCTGCCGCTGCGGTCAATGCGGCGCTGGAGGTGGTGAATGCAGTGCGGGCGGGCCGGATCGTGGATCTGGCGGCGGTGCTGGCGCAGTTGCGCGCTGCGGGGGAACGGCGGGTTACAGCCAGGGCTGCGCCCTGACCTAACCCGCCCTGCGGCTGCTTGTCGCCAGCCGGACTTAGACGAACTCGCCGATCTTGCTGACCACCGCTTCGCGCACCGAACCGCTGGTGACGAAGGAGTGAGCGACCTGGATGTCGTTGTGGAACCAGCGGTCGCCGTCCAGGCAGGCCGGGATCTGCTTGCGGATCTCGTCATACGCGGCCTGCGTGCCTTCGCCCAGCTGGAAGCCCGGCAACAGGTCTTCGGTCATGGTCAGCGCCTGCGCGGCCAGCAGCATCTCTACACCAATAATGTACTGGGTGTTCTGCACCACCGTCGCGGCCTTGCGGGCGCACCAGGTCGAGTTCGAGATGTGGTCTTCACTGTTGCCCTTGGACGGAATGCTGTCCACGCTGCCCGGCATGCTCAGGGTGCGGTTTTCCATCACCAGTGAGCTCAGCGAGCATTGCACCACCGGGTAGCCGGTGTTCACGCCGCGGATGCCGCTCATCAGGTTGCGCGGCAGGCCCCACGACAAGGTCGGGTCGATCAGGCGCGCCACACGGCGCTCGCAGATGCTGCCCAGGTCCGTGATGGCCATGGCCAGCAAGTCCATCGCCTGCGCCAGGTACTGGCCGTGGAAGTTACCGCCCGAGATGATCTCGAAACCGCCGCCGTCCTTGCCGAAGATCAGCGGGTTGTCGGTGGCCGAGTTGATCTCGTTCTTGACGATGGTGTCGATGTAGTCCAGCGCGTCGAACACGGGACCGTACACCTGCGGCGTGCAGCGCAGCGAGTACACGTCCTGGATGCGGGCCGTGTACGGGATGTCGGTGCGGCGCAGCTCGTCCGGGAACTGCACGGCGCGCGCTTCGTGCGTGGTGCGGGTGGAACCCTTGAGCAGCTTGCGCACCACCTTGGCGGTCTTGATCTGGCCCGGGTGCGGGCGCGCCTGCTGGATGCGCGGGTCGAACGCGGCCATCTCGGCGCGCATCGCTTCCAGCGTCAGGCCCAGCGACAGGCAGGCGTCGGTCAGCAGGTTGCGCGCGTCGTCGGTGGCCAGTACGGCCACCGCCAGCGAGGCGGTGCAGCCGTTGATCAGCGCCGAGGCGTCCTTGGCTTTCAGGTCGAATTTCACCGGGCCGATTTCGGACTTGGTGATGGCTTCCGGCGCCGACATGCGCTTGCCGTCGTACATCACTTCGGCTTCGTCAAAGCCGGCGATGGCCGCTGCCAGGTAGGCCAGCGGGGCCAGGTCGCCGGACGCGCCGACGGAACCCTTCTGCGGCATGACCGGATGGATGCCGGCGTTGATGAAGGCCAGCAGGCGATCCACCACTTCCACGCGTGGCGCCGAATAGTTGGACGCGAACGCGTTCGCGCGCAGCAGCATGGTGGCGCGGCTCACTTCTTCCGAGAACGGCTCGCCGATGCCGCCGCTGTGGGCCATGATCAGCTGAGTCTGGAACAGTTCGATGTGCTCGACCTTGATGCGGGTGTCCTTCAGCAGCCCGACGCCGGTGTTAAAGCTGTACATCATCGGCGCTTCGTCGTGCATCCAGGTCGATTCGATGTAGTCGCGGCTTTCCTTCAGCGCCGCGCGCGAAGACGCGGCCAATTCCACTTTGGCGTGCGGCGCGCGCGCCACGGCGATCACCTGCTCCGCAGTCAGGTTGAAGCCATCAATGATGACGGTAGTTTCGGTAGTCATAGTCATTCCTTCTTGTGTGCGGGTCAGTTCGCGCCGGACTCGAACCAGGCGCCAATCAGCTGGCGTTCGGCGTCGGTCATCTGCGTCATGTTCGCCAGCGGCATGTCCTTGTTCTGCACGGCACGCTGGTAGATCTTGGCGGCGTGCTGCTTGGTCTGCTCGGGCGTGTCGAGCATCACGCCGCCCGGAGGCGAAGCGAAGCCGGCTTGCGTGGGCTGGGCCGAGTGGCACGATGCGCAGCGGGCGATCATCACTTGCTGCACGGTGTTGATGTCGTGGCCGGAGCGGGCGACGTCGGCGGCGCTCGGTGCTGCCCCCTCGGCGCCATGGCCGTGGCCATCGGCGGCAGTGGCGGCAGCCGGCTGCGCCGCGATCGTCTTGCGCGGCGCCGGAGCGATGGCGATCGCCACGGCCACCAGCAGGATCACGCCGGCAACCGGATAGCCCAGCGAGACGCGGCCGGCATGGCGCAGGTTGAAGAAGTGGCGGATCAGCACGCCGGCAGCCATGATGGCGCCCAGGATCAGCCAGCTGTAGGCGTGGCTGTAGGTCATCGCGTAGTGGTTGCTGATCATGATCAGCAGCACAGGCAGCGTGAAGTAGTTGTTGTGCACCGAACGCACCTTGGCGCGCTTGCCGTAGATCGGGTCGGGCGACTGGCCCTTCTCCATCGCTTCCACCAACTTGCGCTGGCCGGGGATGATCACGAACAGCACGTTACCCACCATCATGGTGCCAATCATGGCGCCAATGTGAATGTAGGCAGCGCGGCCGCTCAGGGTGTGCGTCAACACATAGGCCGCAGCGACGATCAGCACGAACAGCACACTACCCAGCACGGCAGGCTTTTCGCCCAGCGGCGACTTGCACAGCAGGTCGTAGACGATCCAGCCGCCTGCCAATGTGCCCAGGCCCACGGCCACAGCTTGCATGGACGACAGGTCGGCCACGTTTTTATCGATCATCATCGCCGAGGCGTTGAAGTAGTAGACGATGAACAGCATCGCAAAGCCGCTCAGCCAGGTCGCATACGCTTCCCATTTGAACCAGTGCAGGTCGGACGGCAGTTCTGCCGGGGCCACCAGGTATTTTTGCGGGTTGTAGAAGCCGCCGCCATGCACGGCCCACAGTTCACCCGAGACGCCGGCCTTGGCCAGCGGGCTGCCCGGCTTGGGCGGCCGGATCGAGTTGTCCAGCCAGACGAAGTAAAACGAAGCGCCGATCCACGCTATGCCGGTGATCAAATGCAGCCAGCGTACCAGCAGATTGAGCCACTCCACCCCATACGATCCGAATAAAGCTTCCATGAATTTTCCAATTAGTCTGTTCATCTGCCTCTGGCGGGCACTTCAGATGAGCGAGGTTGTCACCTCCGGAACGATCGTTATCCTGCCGCCGCTACGATCGTGATGGCCTGTGGCCATCAACCTGCCCCCGGCCATGGAAAGTGTCTCCTCTCTTGCCGGGATGGTGGAACGATAGCGGTCTTGGCGGCGCGAGTCCTGCGCTTGCACATATAACTTGCATACGTTTCCCGTTATAGCTGTTACAGGCCCGGATATGCGACTCTGTTATGCATAAGTTTAAATATCCAACCTTGGGAGACCGATATGTCACGCTTGCCAGAACACCTGGACATCCACCTGATCCGCATTCTCTACCTGCTGCTGTGCGAGAAAAACGTCTCGCGCGTGGCGCTGAAACTGAACCAGCCGCAGCCCTCCATCTCCGCCTCGCTGCGCAAGCTGCGCGAACTGACGGGCGATCCGCTACTGGTGCGCGGCGGGCGCGGCATGGTGCCGACGCAGCACGGCGAGAGCCTGCTCAAGCCGGCCAAGCGCATCCTCGACGAGACCGAAAGCCTGTTCAGCCCGAAGACGGCCTTCGTGCCGCAGGAGGAGGCGCGCACCTTCCACATCGCCGCGCCGGACTACATGAACACCCAGTTCTTCACCGAGGTGATCGCCCGCGTGCGGCGCGAGTCGCCCAAGAGCCGCCTGGTGATCCACGCGCTGGGACCGGACGCCGACTACGTGCGCCTGCTGTCGGACGGCGAACTGGACCTGGTGGTGGCAAACTGGGACGAACCGCCGCACCACCTGCACATCTCCAAGCTGTTCGACGACCCCATCGTGTGCCTGATGCGCGCCAACAGCGCCTACGCGCGCCGCACGCCGAAGGACGGCATGACCATCGAGGACTATCTGACCCTGCCGCACGCGGCGCCGGCGCTGATCCTGCCCGGCTACCACGGCAACATCGACGCCTTCCTGGAGCAGCAGAACATGGAGCGCAACATCGTGGTGGAGTCGGCGCACTTCCGCATGCTGCCCTACATCGTGGCGCAGACCGACCTGGTGCTGACGGCGGGGCAGCAGTTCGCCAGCTTCTACGAGAACACGCTGGGGCTGAAGTCGTACAAGGTGCCGGTGAAGTTTCCTCCGCTGCGCTTCTACCAGCTGTGGCACGAACGCGCACACCACGCCACCGAGCACAAATGGCTGCGCGCGCAAGTCAGCACGGCCGCGCGCCTGCTGGTGAAGTAGTTTATAGCCGGTGCGCACAGTCGTTATCGGCACCGCGATATAAGTCCCGGCATCCGGGCATCTATTATCAAATCGCCACCTCCCAGATCACCCAACATGGAGCGGGCCGCCATAGAACGGCGGCCCGAATGCACGATGACGACTCTGAAGCAACTGAACACCTGCGACGTGCTGGATTTCAGCGCCACGCTGCACGGACTGTATGAACATTCGCCGTGGATACCGCAGCGCGCCGCCGCGCAGCGCCCTTTCCGCACCGTGGACGCATTGAAGCTGGCCTTGCAGAAGGTGGTGGCAGACGCCACGCGCGACGAGCAGCTGGGCCTGATCCGCGCCCACCCGGAGCTGGCAGGCAAGGCGGCGGTGGCGGGCGAGCTGACGCCCGAGTCCACCGGCGAGCAGGCCAAGGCCGGCCTGCACCTGTGCAGCGAAGAAGAGTTCGCGGCGCTGCAGGAGCTGAACGCCGCCTACAACACCAAGTTCAGCTTCCCCTTCATCATCGCGGTGAAGGGCGCCGACGGCCAGGGGCTGACGCGCCAGGCCATCATCGCCGCGTTCCGCCGCCGCCTGCGCAACCAGGTGGAAGACGAGACGCGCGAAGCGCTGCGCCAGATCAACCGCATCGCCGAGATGCGCCTGAACGCGCTGCTGCAGCATGAACCGGCCATGGGCCAGTCCATCATGGCCTGGGCCGAGCAGATCGGCGCACTGAGCGAGGACGCGCAAGGCCTGACCTGCACCTACATGACGCAGACCCACCGCAGCACGGCGGTGCAGATCGCGCAGTGGATGCGCGAAGCGGGCATGCACGCGCACATCGACGCGGTGGGCAACGTGGTGGGACGCTACCTGTCGACCGACCCGCAGGCGCGCACACTGCTCACCGGCTCGCACTACGACACGGTGCGCAACGGCGGCAAGTACGACGGCCGCCAGGGCATCCTGACCGCCATCGCCGTGGTCAAGCAGCTGCACGAACGCGGCGAGACGCTGCCCTTCCACTTCGAGGTGATCGCCTTCTCGGAGGAGGAAGGGGTGCGCTTCAAGAGCACCTTCCTGGGCAGCAGCGCCGTCATCGGCCAGTTCGACCCCGCCCTGCTGAACCTGCGCGACCGCGACGGCATCCTGCTGCGCGACGTGCTGGCCGAGGCGGGACAGGACGTCAACACCATCGCCGCCATCGCGCGCGACCCGGCCGACCTGCTGGGTTATGTGGAAGTGCATATCGAACAGGGCCCGGTGCTGCTCGACCGCGGCCTGCCGGTGGGCGTGGTGACCTCGATCGCCGGCAGCAGCCGCTTCCTGGTCGAGATGAAGGGCGTGGCCAGCCACGCCGGCACCACCCCGATGGGCATGCGCAAGGACGCCGCCGCCGCCGCCGCAGAGATCGTGCTGTACGTGGAGGACCGCTGCGGCGCGCACCAGCCGGGCGCGCTGGAATCGGCCCTGGTGGGCACCGTCGGCCAGCTGCAGGTGCCGGGCGGATCGACCAACGTGATCCCCGGCGCGTGCAGCTTTTCGCTCGACATCCGCGCCGCCAACGACGCCGCGCGCGACGCGGCGGTGGCCGACATCCTGGCGCGCATCGAGAAAGTGTGTCAACGGCGCCACATTGATGTCAAAGTTGAAGCAACCGTTTCAGCCAGTTCAGCGCCTTGCGCGCCCTGGCTCATGCAGCAGATTGCGGCCGCCACCGAACGGGCCGGCGTCCCCGCATTCCAGCTCGCGTCCGGCGCAGGCCACGACGCCATGCTGATGGCCCGCATTACCGATGTGGCCATGCTGTTCACCCGCTGCGGCAATGGCGGCATCTCCCACAACCCGCTGGAGACGATGACTGCCGACGACGCCGACGTGGCCGCCCGCATCCTGCTCGACTTCCTGCGCCATTTCAAGGCCAGGCCGAAGGCGGCAGCACGCAGCAATGCGGACTATACCGAAAAACAGATAACCAATATTCCGCAGCAAATAAGCTGACAAGGAGCGTATAGACGACGATACAAGAAAGCAGCGCAAAAACCAAAGCGCGGGACGTCATATTTTTCCACTCGCAAGAAGTGGAATTTCGGACGTATAAAAACTAAACACGAGACAAACATCATGAACTTCCTGGATAACTACTTCAAGCTCAGTGAGAACGGCAGCAACGTCCGCACCGAGGTATTGGCCGGCATTACCACCTTCCTGACGATGGCTTACATCATCTTCGTCAACCCCTCCATCCTCGGCGACGCCGGCATGCCGAAAGACGCCGTCTTTGTGGCCACCTGCGTGGCGGCGGCCATCGGTACCCTGATCATGGGCCTGTACGCCAATTTCCCGATTGGCCTGGCGCCCGGCATGGGCCTGAACGCCTACTTCGCCTACGGCGTCGTCAAGGGCATGGGCTTCCCCTGGGAAGCGGCGCTGGGCGCGGTGTTCATCTCCGGCTGCTGCTTCCTGGTGGTGAGCCTGCTGCGCGTGCGCGAGAAGATCATGAACGCCATCCCGGCCTCGCTGCGCACCGCCATCCCGGCCGGCGTGGGCTTGTTCCTGGCGTTGATCTCGCTGAAGAACTCGGGCATCGTGGTTTCCAGCCCGGCCACCTTCGTCACCATGGGCAACCTGCACGAGCCGGCGCCCATCCTGGCCATCATCGGCTTCCTGGTGATCGTGGCGCTGGACCGCCTGAAAGTAACGGGCGCCCTGCTGATCGGAATCATGACCGTGACCGTGCTGTCGTTCTTCTTTGCCGGGAACACCTTCAACGGCGTAGTCTCCATGCCGCCATCGATCGAACCGACCGTGTTCAAGCTGGACATCATCGGCGCCATCTCGCACGGCCTGCTGAACGTGGTGCTGGTGTTCTTCCTGGTCGAGCTGTTCGACGCCACCGGCACCCTGATGGGCGTGGCGCAGCGCGCTGGCCTGATGAAAGACGGCAAGCTGCCGCCGACCATGAACAAGGCCCTGCTGGCCGACTCCGGCGCCATCATCGCCGGTTCGGTAATGGGCACCTCGAGCACCACCGCCTTCATCGAAAGCGCCGCCGGCGTGCAAGCGGGCGGCCGCACCGGCCTGACCGCCGTCACCGTCGCCGTGCTGTTCCTGCTCGCGCTGTTCATCGCGCCGCTGGCCGGCGTGGTCCCGGCCTACGCCACCGCTCCCGCCCTGTTCTTCGTAGCCTGCCTGATGCTGCGCGAACTGGCCGAAATCAACTGGAGCGAAACCACGGAAAGCATTCCCGCCGTAATCACCGCGCTGGTGATGCCATTCACCTATTCGATCGCCAACGGCCTGGCGCTGGGCTTCATCAGCTACGCCGCGTTGAAACTGCTGACCGGCAAGCACAAGGAAGTCAGCGGCATGATCTGGGGTATCGCCGGCGTATTCCTGTTCAAGACCATTTATATCGCAGGTTGAAGGAGTAGTCCATGTCTCACCCGATTCGTTTTTACTACCAGGGGCGCGTGCAGGAAGTCGCGTCCAACTCAGGCACCCCGCCCACCCGCACGCTGCTTCAGCATCTGCGCGAAGACCAGCATTGCACCGGCACCAAGGAAGGCTGCGCCGAAGGCGACTGCGGCGCCTGCACCGTCGTCATCGGCTCGCTGGTGAACGGTGAACTGGAAATGCGCAACGTGAACTCGTGCATCCAGTTCCTGCCCACGCTGGACGGCAAGGCCGTGTTCTCGGTGGAAGACCTGAAGCAGAAGGACGGCGGCCTGCACCCGGTGCAGGAAGCGCTGGTCGAATGCCACGGTTCGCAATGCGGTTTCTGTACCCCGGGCTTCGCCATGTCCTTGTGGAGCCTGTACCTGAAGCAGGAAGAAGTGAAAGCTTCAGGCCAGACCGCCCCCCTGTGCCGAAAACAAATCGATGAGACCCTGTCCGGTAACCTGTGCCGCTGCACCGGTTACCGGCCGATTATCGATGCCGCGCATCGCATGGGCGAATTGCCGCCCGTGAGCTTTGACCGGGAGGCCCTGGTGGCCGCCCTGCAAGACCTGCAACGAGATACCATGTTCAGCTACACCCACGACGGCCAGTCCTTCCATGCGCCGCGCACCCTGGCCGAGCTGGCCGAACTGCGCGCCGCCAAGCCCAACGCCACCATTTTGGCGGGGTCCACCGATGTGGGCCTGTGGGTGACCAAGCAGATGCGCAACCTGGGCGACGTGATCTACGTGCGCCAGGTGAAGGAACTGCACCTGATGGGCATGGTGGACGGCATGCTGGAAATCGGCGCCGCCGTGTCGCTGGACGACGCCTACCGCTCGGTGGGCGACCTGTACAAGAACGACTCGCTGCACGAACTGTGGCAGCGCTTCGCCTCGCAGCCGATCCGCAGCACCGGCACCCTGGGCGGCAGTGTCGCCAACGGCTCGCCCATTGGCGACTCCGCACCGTGGATGATAGTTCTGGGCGCCGAAATCGTGCTGAATGGTTCGCAAGGCCGCCGCAGCATGCTGCTGCAGGACTTCTACCTGGACTACATGAAGAAGGACTGGCAGCCGGGCGAATTCGTCGAAGCGGTGCGCATTCCGCTGCCGAAGGCGGAACAGCAGTTCCGCACCTACAAGCTGGCCAAGCGCTACGACCAGGACATTTCCGCCGTCGCTTCCGCCTATTGCATCACGCTGGAAGACGGCATCGCGCGCAATGTGCATATCGCCTACGGCGGCATGGCCGCCACCTCCAGGCGCGCGCCGCTGGCCGAAGCGGCCATCGAGGGCAAGCCGTGGAATGAGGAGACGCTGAAGGCCGCCATGGCCGCGCTGGCGCAGGACTACACCCCGCTGACCGACATGCGCGCCACCGCCAGCTACCGCATGAAAACCGCGCAGAACCTGCTGCGCCGCTTCTGGCTGGAGTCGCGCCCCGACGGCGCCCTTCCCGTCACTTCGATCAACGCGTTTGCATTCAAGGAAAAGGACGCAGCATGAACAGTAAATCCGAAGCGTTCATGACCATCGGCGCGGCCCAGGGCTGGGCCGAAGTGGGCCAGAACCACCCGCACGAATCGGCCATCCTGCACGTGCTGGGCGAAGCCACCTACACCGACGACATCCCCGAAGCGCAAGGCACGCTGCACGCCGCGCTGGGCCTGTCGCCGAAAGCGCACGCGCGCATCCTGTCCATCAACCTGGAGCCGGTGAAGGCCATGCCGGGCGTGGTGGCCGTTTATACCTACAAGGACATCCCCGGCACCAATGACTGCGGCCCGATTATCCACGACGATCCGATCCTGGCAGAGGAAAAGGTCGAATACGTGGGCCAGCCCATCTTCATCGTTGTGGCGCAAACCCACGACCAGGCGCGCCACGCCGCGCGCAAGGCCGACATCCAGTACGAAGAGCTGCCAGCCATCCTGACGCCGGAAGCGGCGCGCGACGCGGAATCGTTCGTGGTGCCGCCGATGCGCCTGACGCGCGGCGACGCCAAGGCGGCCTTCGAGCGCTCCAAGCATATCCTGAAGGGCACGCTGCACGTCGGCGGCCAGGAGCAGTTCTACCTGGAAGGCCAGATCTCGTACGCGCTGCCCAAGGAAGCGGGCGGCATGCACGTCTACTGCTCCACCCAGCACCCCACCGAGATGCAGCACGTGGTGGCGCATGCGCTGCACATCGCTTCGCACGCGGTGGTGATCGAATGCCGCCGCATGGGCGGCGCCTTCGGCGGCAAGGAATCGCAGTCCGCGCTGTGGGCCGCCTGCGCGGCGGTGTGCGCCAATGCGCTGAAGCGCCCGGTCAAGCTGCGCGCCGACCGCGACGACGACATGATGGTGACCGGCAAGCGCCACTGCTTCTACTACGAGTACGAGATGGGCTATGACGACAACGGCCTGATCACCGCCGCCAAGGTGGAGATGGTGACGCGCGCCGGCTTCTCGGCCGACCTGTCGGCGCCGGTGGCCACGCGCGCGATCTGCCACTTCGACAACACCTACTACCTGAGCGACTGCGACATCCGCGCCATGGCGGGCAAGACCAACACCCAGTCGAACACCGCCTTCCGCGGCTTCGGCGGCCCGCAGGGCGCCATCGCCATCGAGTACATCGTCGACGAGATCGCGCGCAAGCTGGGCAAGGACGCGCTGGACGTCCGCAAGATCAACTTCTACGGCCGCAACGACGAGGAAGGCCGCAACTACACCCAGTACGGCCAGAAGGTGGTCGACAACGTGATCCATGAGCTGGTGGACCAGCTGGAGAACGACAGCGCCTACCGCGCCCGCCGCGAAGCCATCCGCGCGTTCAACGCCACCAGCCCGGTGCTGAAAAAAGGCCTGGCGCTGACACCGGTGAAATTCGGCATCGCCTTCAACGTCACCCACTTCAACCAGGCAGGCGCACTGGTGCACATCTACACCGACGGCTCGGTGCTGGTGAACCACGGCGGCACCGAGATGGGCCAGGGCATCAACACCAAGGTGTGCCAGGTGGTGGCGCATGAACTGGGCATTCCGCTGGCGCGCGTGCGCGCCAGCGCCACCGACACCAGCAAGGTCGCCAACACCTCGGCCACGGCCGCCTCCACCGGTGCCGACTTGAACGGCAAGGCCGCGCAGGACGCCGCCGCCACGCTAAACCGCCGCCTGCGCGAGTTCGCCGCCAAAACGTACGCCTGCGAGCCGGCCGCCGTGGTGTTCGCCAACGGCATGGTGTACGCCGGCGACGCCACGGTCAGCTTCCCGGACCTGGTGCAGAAGGCCTACCTGGCACGCGTGCAGCTGTGGTCCGACGGTTTCTACGCCACGCCGGGCCTGAGCTGGGACCGCGAGAGCATGACCGGCAACCCTTTCGGCTACTACGCCTACGGTGCGTCCGTGTCGGAAGTGGTGGTCGACACGCTGACCGGCGAATGGAAGCTGCTGAAAGTGAACGCGCTATACGACGCGGGCAATTCGCTGAACCCGGCCATCGACGTGGGCCAGGTGGAAGGCGCCTTCATCCAGGGCATGGGCTGGCTGACGACCGAGGAACTGTGGTGGAACAAGGCGGGCAAGCTGATGACGCACGCGCCGTCGACCTACAAGATCCCGGGCGTTTCCGACTGCCCTGAAGACTTCGACGTGCAGTTGTTCAAGAACCGCAATGCCTTCGACAGCATTCACCGCTCCAAGGCGGTGGGCGAGCCGCCGCTGCTGCTGCCCTTCTCGGTCTTCCTGGCCATACGCGACGCGGTGGCGTCGGTAGGCGACTACCGCATCAACCCGCCGTTGCGCGCGCCAGCCACCAGCGAAGCGATCCTGGATGCGGTGGAGGCCGTGCGCGAGCAAGCCGAAGCACAGTAGCCGGGCCTGGCGCCAAAAGAAAAAAGCCGCTGCGGAGATTATCCGCCAGCGGCTTTTTCTTATCGGCGCAGAAAATTACTGCTTGCGGCGGCGCGCTGCGGTCAATGCTGCCAGCGCGATGCCCACCAGCATCAGGCTGCCAGGTTCCGGCACGGTGCCGCCCTGGGCAGGTGCGCCCGCATCAACCGGCGTGTAGTTGAAGGTCGCGGTCACATAGGAATTGGCGCCGACAATGTTGACTTCGGAACTCAGGAACGCGTTCACACGCAGGAGTTGGTCGGACAACAGCCCAACCAGTTGCGAGTTGCTCAGGGTGAACGATTTGGTGAACTTGTTGTCGTGTGCGGTATAAGCAGTCCAGTCGTTGCCGCCGCCGTTGCCATTGCCGTTGTTGGTCTTGTAAGTGAAATCGCCGAAGGAAATGTTCTCAGCCGAGATACTCAGGAATTCACTGGCAGTGTTCGCGGAAAAGTCACCCCGCGCCGTCAGGGTCAGCGTGGCGCCGCCGGTGAAGGTCTTGGACAGGCCGGTGAAATCGAACACGAAGTCCTGGCCAGCCACGGTCTGGGTCTGCGTTTTGGTGATGATGGTCGAATGGGCGGCGAACGAGGCGGCAGACAGCAGCAGGGTTGCGAGTACTTTTGCAAATTTCATAACACTAGTTTCATAAAATAAATAGAACTTAGCATTAAGCAATAGTTATGCCAGCATCGCAACTCCTTGATTCTTAACGGGAGCGACTTCCTGAGTAAAAGTATGTGTAAAGTTTTCCGACAGCTATGGTGATTGCAGGTCAGTTTCCATATTGGAATACAGTGCAATTTTCTGGTGGAGATAGGCCAGCGTTTCTTGCATCGCCCTCACTTCGGCCTCGACGGCAGCCGTGTGCCGGACCAGCATGGCTTTGCGTTCGGCCACGCTGGCCGGCAGGTCGCCCTGCTCACGCAATTGCGCGTAATGCTGCATCTCCTCGATCGACATGCCGGTGGCACGCAGCCGCAACAGAAAAGCGATCCAGTTGAGGTCATCGGCGCGGTAAAGCCGGTGGCCATTGCTGCGGCGCGGAATCGGCTTGATCAAGCCGATCCGCTCGTAATAGCGCAGCGTGTGCACGCTGAGTCCACACGCTTCAGCCGTCTGTTGTATCGTCAGTGAAGCAGTCATGGGGGCAGGTCATGCACCTCCGGCCGAAGGACATACGCAGTGTATGTCATGGGCGCGAAGGGGCCTGAGGCAGGTTAAAACAGGGCTATTCGAACTGCTTCCTGAACGCTGCGAACTGGGCGGCAAGGTCGCTGAAGTCCTGGCGCAGCTGGGCCACTTCGGCTTCGAGCTGGGCGACGCGGCTGCCCTGCGCCGGGGTGCTGGTGCTGCCGCCGTAACTGGCGGCGGTTTCCTCGCGCGCCAGCGCTTCTTCACCCTGCAGCAGGTGGCCGTAGCGCGGCTCCTTGGTGCCCGGCGCCAGCGGCAGCTTGGCAGCCAGCGGCGGGTATTTGTCGATCAGGAACTGCAGCGCCTGCTCGACGTCGGCCACGGATTTGAAGTCGTGCAGGCGGCCGGTGCGGGTGCGGATTTCGCCGGCCGTCTGCAGGCCGCGCAGCATCAGGACGGTCAGCACGGCCACTTTGTCCTGCTCCAGCGACCACTTGATGCGCATGCGGTGCTCGTACTTGGTGACGCGCGCGCCGGCTTGCGTGATGCCGTTGACGAACTTGCGCTGCATGAGACGCTGCAGCACGTCGGCCACGGTTTCCTCGGAGATCGACATCACCGGGTCGCGGCTGGACAGCTGGTTGCAGCCGTTGGTGATGGCGTTCAGCGACATCGGGTAGTTGTCCGGCGTGAGGGCTTCTTTTTCAGCCAGCACGGCGAGCACGCGGGTTTCAAACGGGTCCAGCAGGTTGGGGTTGTCCGCTTCGTTGGTCATGCGTTTTCCTTCTTTCGACAAGTTGCATAGTCGAATTTACCATATTCCAGGTCAGGTAATCAGGATGGCGCGGAAGTCGTTGACGTTGGTGAGCGTGGGACCGGTGACGACGGAGTCCCCCAGCGCCTGGAAAAAGCCGTGGCCGTCGTTCTCGTCCAGGCTCAGCCTGGGACGCAGGCCCAGCTCGGCCGCGCGCGCCAGCGTGTCCGGCGCGAGGATGGCGCCGGCGATTTCTTCTACGCCGTCCACGCCGTCGGTATCGCCCGCCAGCGCGTATACGCCCTCCTGCCCTTCCAGCGCCACGCCCAGCGCGAGCAGGAATTCGACGTTGCGCCCGCCCCGCCCCTTGCCCCGCAGCGTTACCGTGGTTTCGCCGCCGGAGAGCAGGATGCAGGGCTTCTCGAAGGGCTCGCCGTGCCTGGCCGTGCTGCGCGCGATTCCCCCCATGACCTTGCCGACGTCGCGCGCTTCGCCTTCCAGGCCGTCGCCGAGCAGGTGGCAGCGCACGCCGGCCTGGCGGGCAACTTGCGCCGCCGCTTGCAGCGCCATGCGCGGCGTGACGGCCAGGTGCAGTTCGGAGGCGGCCAGGCGCTGGTCCCCCGGCTTGACGGTTTCTCCTTCGCCGCTGCGCAGCAGCGCCAGCACGCTGTCCGGCGCGGCGATGCCGTAACGCGACAGGATGGCCAGCGCGTCCGCGCAGGTGGTGGGGTCCGGCGCGGTGGGGCCGGAGGCGATGTCGATCGGGTCGTCGCCTGGGACGTCGGAGATCAGCAGGGTCACCACGCGGGCCGGGGCGCAAGCCGCCGCCAGACGGCCGCCCTTGATGGCCGAGATGTGGCGGCGCACGCAGTTCATCTCGGAGATGGTGGCGCCGCTGGCCAGCAAGGCCTGGTTGACGGCCTGCTTTTCGGCCATGGTGATGCCGGGCGCGGGCAGCGGCAGCAGCGCGGAGCCGCCGCCGGAGATCAGGCAGATCACCAGGTCGTCCCGGCCCAGTCCTTGCACCAGCTCCAGCATGCGCTGGGCGGCACGGTGGCCTGCTTCGTCCGGCACCGGATGGGCCGCCTCGGCGATGTCGATGCGCTCGCACGGCACGGCATAGCCATAGCGGGTGACCACCAGGCCTTCCAGCGGGCCGGGCCAGTTGCGCTCCACCGCCTGCGCCATCGCCGCGCTGGCCTTGCCCGCGCCGATCACAATGGTGCGCCCTTGCGGCGCCGGCGGCAGGTGCGGCGGTACGCACAGCGCCGGCTGGGCGGCGGCGATTGCTGCGTCGAACATGGCGCGCAACAGCAGGCGCTCCCGCCCGCCGAAGCGGGGGCCGGGGCCGGCGGCAATGCTGCCTTCCCCGGCTGCGCCACAGGCAGCCGCCGCGTCGTGCACACGCACCTCGCCGTGCGCCGCTTCGATCAGCTTAGCCATGGCGCACCGCTCCTTCCATGGCCATGCGCACCACCGGCTGCGGCGCTTCCTCCCGCTCCGTGGCGACGGGCTCGCCGTACAGCACGTCCATGTCGGCAGTGCCGTTCAGCACCGCATCCGCCCGCACGCGGTCCAGGCCGCCGACCCAGCGCGCAATCGCCATGGTGCCGACCGCGTTGCCGATGGTGTTGGTGATGGCGCGCGCTTCGGACATGAAGCGGTCCACGCCCAGCAGCAGCACCATGCCCTCCACCGGTATCTTGCCCATGGATGCCAAGGTGGCCGCCAGCGTGATGAAGCCCGAACCGGTCACTCCCGCGGAACCCTTGGAGGTCAGCATCAGCACGCCCAGCACCAGCAACTGGTCCATCAGCGTCAGATGGGTGTTGGTGGCTTGCGCAATGAAGATGGCGGCCATGGTGTAGTAGATGCATTGCCCGTCGGGATTGAAGGTCAGCCCGGACGGCACCACCAGCCCCACCACCGGCTTCGAGCAGCCGACCTGCTCCAGCTTGTGCATCAGTTGCGGCACCACCGATTCGGACGAGCTGGTGCCCAGCACGGTGAAGATCTCCGCGCGCAAGTACTTCAGGAACCTCCACAGGCTGAAGCCCGAGAGCCGCGCCACCAGGCCCAGCACCACGAACACGAACAGGAAACAGCTCAGGTACATGGTGCCCATCAGCTGCGCCAGCTTGGCGATGGACGAGAAGCCGTATTTGCCAACCGTGAAGGAGATGGCGCCGAACGCCGCAATCGGCGCCACCCGCATTACCAGGCCAACGATGTAGAACATGGCGTTCGAAAAGCTCTCCAGGAAGCTCACCACCGGCTTGGCGCGGCTGCCCAGGTGCGCCAGCGCCACGCCGAACATGATGGAGAACACCAGGATCTGCAGGATCTCGTTCTTGGCGAAGGCGTCCACCACGCTGCCCGGTATCATGCCCAGCACGAAGTCCATGAAGCTGGCCGGCTTGGCGGCGGCCGCGGTGTAGGTGGCAATGCTCTTGGTGTCCAGCGTGTGCGGGTCGATATTCATGCCCACACCGGGTTCCACCAGGTTTACCGCCAGCAGGCCGAGGCCCAGCGCAAAGGTGGACATCACCTCGAAGTAGATCAGCGCGCGGCCGCCGACGCGGCCCAAGTCCTTCATGCTGTCCATTTTCGCGATCCCCAGCACCACGGTGGCGAAGATCACCGGCGCGAACACCATCTTGATCAGCTTGATGAAGGCGTCGCCGAGCGGCTTGAGCTTGGTGCCCAGCTCGGGATCGAGCACGCCGAGCACGATGCCTGCCGCCACGGCGATGAGGACTTGCACATATAGCGTCCCCAGGAACTTGCGGGTTCTTTTCATGATCAGTCTCCAGTTATGAGTGAGCGTGCGGCGGCTCTCGGGCCGCCTTGGCACGCGGGTGGCTTGCTTTATTGGCCGGCGCGGATGTAGCTGCACACGGCGCGGGTGACATCGGCCGTGCTGGCCGTGCCGCCCAGGTCCGGCGTGTGGACTTTGTCCGCCGTCACGGCTTCAATCGCCTTCATCAGGCGCCTGGCGGCGCCCTCCTCGCCCAGGTGCTCCAGCATCATGGCGGCGGTCCAGAAGGTCGCCACCGGGTTGGCGATGCCCTTGCCGGCGATATCGAAGGCGGAGCCGTGGATAGGCTCAAACATCGACGGGAAGGCGCGCTCCGGGTTCAGGTTGGCCGTGGGTCCGATGCCCAGGCTGCCCGACAGCGCGGCGGCCAGGTCGGACAGGATGTCCGCATGCAGGTTGGTGGCAACGATGACGTCCAGCGTTTTCGGCTTCAGCACCATGCGGGTGGTGACGGCATCCACCAGTTCGCGGTCCACTTTTACGTCCGGGAAGCCGGCGGCAACTTCGTAGAAGATCTCGTCCCACATCACCATGCCGAAACGCTGCGCGTTGGACTTGGTGACCAGCGTCAGGTGCTTGGCGGGACGCTTCTGCGCCAGCTCGAACGCGAAGCGGTGGATGCGCTCCACGCCGGCGCGGGTGAACACGGCGGTCTCGGTGGCCGTTTCGATCGGCAGGCCGCGGTGGGTGCGGCCGCCGTTGCCGGCGTACTCGCCTTCGGAGTTTTCGCGCACGATCACCCAGTCGATGTCCTCGCCTCCTTTCAGCGGGCTGGTCACGCCCGGCAGCACGCGCGCCGGACGCACGTTGGCGTACTGGTCGAAGCCCTGCGCGATGGGCAGGCGCAGGCCCCACAGCGACACGTGGTCCGGCACCTGCTGGCTGCCCACCGCGCCGAAGAAGATGGCGTCGAAGGCCTTCAGCTGTTCCAGGCCGCCTTCGGGAATGTAGTAGCCGTGCTCCAGGTAGTAGTCCGAACTCCACGGGAAGTGTTCGATGTCGAACTTGAAGCCGCCGTCGTGGCTGGCGAGCGCGTTCAGCACTTCCAGGCCGGCTGCGATGACTTCGGGACCGATGCCATCGGCTGGGATGGCGGCAATTTTATGGATGCGCATGGGTATCTCCTCAAGTTTTGTATGGGATGCAACAGCACCGTGAACACAGTGTAGTGCTGCGCCAAACCCATGGAATACGTGTAAAGTTACGCTAATTGTTCCCTGGAGTTAAAGATGATCGATCCATCCGAACTGGCGTTTTTTGTCCAGATCGTCAAGGAGGGCAGCCTGTCGGGCGCGGCGCGCGAGCTGGGTGTCACGCCCGCGTCGGTCAGCAAGCGGCTGACCAAACTGGAGCAGGAACTGGGCGTGCCGCTGCTGAACCGCACCACGCGGCGCCTGAGCGTCACCGACGCGGGCGAGCTGTATTACGCCAACGCGGTGCGTATCCTGGGCGAGCTGGAGGAGCTGGAGCGGCAGCTGTCGCAAGACCGCGCCGCGCCCAAGGGCCTGCTGCGGGTGAATGCGCCGCTGGGCTTCGGCCGCACCTACATCACGCCCATCGTGTCCAACTTCGTCAAGCGCTACCCCGAGGTGGAGGTGCAGCTGCAGTTGAGCGACCATCCGCTGAGCCTGGTGGACGAGTCATTCGATATCGGTATCCGCTTCGGCGAAGTGCCCGATGCGCGCGTGGTGGCGACCAGGATCGCGGCCAACCGGCGGCTGGTGTGCGCGGCGCCGTCTTACCTGAAGCAGCACGGGCTGCCCAAGGTGCCGAACGACCTGGTCAAGTTCAACTGCATCGTGCTGCGCCAGAACGACGCGGCTTACGGCACCTGGCGCTTTACCAAAGGACGGCAGACCGAGACGGTGAAGGTGCGCGGCACCTTGAGCAGCAACGACGGCGAGGTGGCGCTGAACTGGGCCCTGGACGGCCACGGCCTGCTGCTGCGGGCGGAATGGGATATTGCGAAGTACCTGCGCTCGGGGCGCTTGCAGATCGTGCTGGAGGACTACGCCACGCCGCCGGCCGACATCCACGCCATCTACCCGGAGAAGCACAAGCTGTCGTCCAAGGTGAAGGTGTTCGTGGAATTCCTGGCGGCGAGCTTCCCGGGTCCGGCGGGGAAGAAGCCTGCCTCCGCCTGGTAAGACCTGGCAGTTATTCGACCAGCTTGTTCAGCTGGGCGGAGTTGAACTTGTCGCACGCGGGCACGGATGGGCAATCCAGCCCCGCCGCCTTCATGGTGGCGGCCATGCGCTCGATCTGCAGCTCCTGCGCGGCGGCCTGGTCGATCAGCGCGCGCAGCGCCTTGATGAGCGGATCGTCGCCGTTGGCGGTGATGCCGTAGGCCGAGAACAGCTTGGCGGACGGGCTGACGCTGACGGCATCCTTGTCGATGATGTGGGCGGGGTTGCCGACCGCCGTGGCGCCCGCCGGCACGGGTTTCAGCAGCACGGCATTGGAGCCGACCTTGGCATAGTCGCCCACCGTAAACGCGCCCAGCACCTTGGCGCCGGCGCCGATGATGACGCCGCGCCCCAGCGTGGGGTGGCGCTTGCTGCCGGTGTGCAGCGAGGTGCCGCCCAGCGTGACGCCCTGGTAGATGGTGCAGTCGTCGCCCACCACGGCGGTTTCGCCGATGACCACGCCGAAGCCGTGGTCGATGAACACGCGGCGGCCGATCTCGGCACCGGGGTGGATCTCGATGCCGGTGATGATGCGGGCCAGGTAGGAGATAAAACGTCCCGGCCATTTCAGGCCGCGCGTCCAGCACCAGTGCGCCCAGCGGTGCAGCACGATGGCCTGCAAGCCCGGATAACAGGTCAGCACCTCCCAACCGTTGCGGGCGGCAGGGTCGCGTTCGATGATGCTGTTGATGTCTTGGCGCAGATTGCGGAACATGGGGGTGCAGGATGGAAGCCGATACTCAATGGTAGCGTATTCGGTTCGGAGTTGCTTGGGGGGCGCGGAGCCAGGGGCGGATACCTGGGGTCAGGCCCGACGGGCCCGCCCCCGGCAGCCGGGGCTGCTTAGCCTTCTTTGACCAGGCGCTGGCGGCGCGCCTCGTACAGGCAGACGCCGGAGGCGACCGAGACGTTCAGGCTCTCGACGGTGCCGAACATGGGGATGCTGACCAGCATGTCGCAGGTCTCGCGGGTCAGGCGGCGCATGCCCTCGCCTTCCGACCCCATCACCAGCGCGGTCGGGCCGGTGAAGTCGGACTGGTACAGGTTCTTCTCGCCGTCGTCGGAGGTGCCGATCAGCCAGATGTCGCGGTCCTTCAGGTCGCGCAGCGTGCGCGCCAGGTTGGTCACGGTGATGTAGGGTACGTTCTCGGCCGCGCCGGACGCCACTTTGGCGGCGGTGGCGTTCAGGCCCACGGCGCGGTCCTTCGGCACGATGACCGCGTGCGCGCCGGCGCCGTCGGCCACGCGCAGGCAGGCGCCCAGGTTGTGCGGATCGGTAATG
Organism: Massilia sp. NBRC 108631; assembly: GCF_059704565.1. Lineage (NCBI taxonomy): Bacteria > Pseudomonadati > Pseudomonadota > Betaproteobacteria > Burkholderiales > Oxalobacteraceae > Massilia > Massilia sp. NBRC 108631. The sequence goes on along the minus strand of NZ_BAAKJE010000304.1, from coordinate 3,268 downwards.
CCGTCCAGCACCAGCAGCAGCGGCGGGCCTTCGATGGCGTCCAGCAGCTCGTCCAGGTTGCGCGCCAGCGAAATCTGCTGCGCGAAGGCGATCACGCCCTGGTGGCGGTGGGTGCCGACGATCTTGTCGAGGCGGGTGGAATCCACGGGCATCACGCGCACGCCGAGCGACTTGGCGTTGGCCACCAGGTCGGTCATGCGACGGTCGTTGCGGCCCACGTCGACAAAGATTTCCTCTACCGAGGAAGCTTCGTGGCGCAGGCGCGAGGTGACGGCGTGGAAGCCGAAAATCATTTTGTTCTTGGACATGCTTTTCTTCTTGAGGTGCCGCCCCGCAGGGAACCGGGGGGCGGCGGGTTAATGCTTAGCGCTTCTTCTTGCTCTTGCTGGCAGGCTTGGCGGCCGGTGCTGCGGATTTGCTGCGCTTCGGCTTGGCGGCCGACTGGCCGGCGGATTTGCTCTGGCTGCCCTTCGATTTGGTGGCGGCCGGCGTCCGCGACTGCACGCTCGGGCCAGGCTTGACGTTGGTGCGGGTGTCGGGCTTGGACGGCTGCTTGCGGTTGCGGCCGCTGCCTGGCTCGTCGCCCGAACCCGGGCGCACGCCGGCGGCATCCTGCTCGGCTTGCGCCAGGCGCAGGTCGATCTTGCGGGTTTCCAGATCTACGCGCACTACCTGCACGTTGACCTTGTCGGTCAGCTGGTAACGCTTGCCGGTGCGTTCGCCTTTCAACTCATGGCGCGCTTCGTCGAACTGGAAGTAGTCCGCGCCCAGGTCGGTAATGTGCACCAGGCCTTCGACGAACAATTCCTGCAGTTGCACGAAGATGCCGAAGGTGGTCACGCCGGTGATCATGCCGGTGAATTCTTCCCCCAGCTTGTCCTGCATGAAGTAGCACTTCAGCCAGGATTCCACGTCGCGCGAGGCTTCGTCGGCGCGGCGCTCGTTGGCCGAGCAGTGCACGCCCAGCGCATCCCACACGGTCAGGTCGCCGGCCGCTTTGGGCTGCTTGCCTTCGGCCTTGTCCTTGGCTTGCTGGCGGCGCGTGGCGTTCGACACGGCCGTGTTCAGCACGCTGGTGTCGGCCACTTTCGGGTCATACTTCTTGCCCAGCAGGATAGCCTTGATGGCGCGGTGCGTCAGCAAGTCCGGATAGCGGCGGATCGGGCTGGTGAAGTGGGCATAGGCCTCGTACGCCAGGCCGAAGTGGCCGATGTTGTCCGGGCTGTAGACCGCTTGCTGCATCGAGCGCAGCAGCATGGTTTGCAGCAGCGACGCGTCCGGGCGCTCCTTGATCTTTCGCATCAGCTCGGCGTAGTCGCCGGCGGCCGGCGTGTCGCCGCCGGCCAGGCTCAGGCCGACCTGCTTCAGGAAGTCGCGCACCTGCTTGAGCTTTTCCTTGGTCGGGCCGGCGTGGATGCGGTAGGTGCCGGGATGCTTGTGGCGCAGCAGCAGGTCGGCGGCGCACACGTTGGCGGCCAGCATGCACTCTTCGATCAGCTTGTGCGCGTCGTTGCGGGTGCGCGGGATGATCTTTTCGATCTTGCCGGCGGCGTTGCAGACGATGTAGGTCTCGGTGGTCTCGAAGTCGATCGCGCCGCGCTCGTTGCGGGCTTTCACCAGCGCATGGTAAACGTCGTACAGGTTCTGCAGGTGCGGCACGATGCCGGGGCGGCGCGCCGCCTCCGGACCCTTGGTGTTGCCCAGGATGGCGGCCACTTCGTTGTACGTCATGCGCGCGGCCGAATGGATCACGGCCGGGTAGAACTGGTAAGCCTTGATCTCGCCCTTGGCGGTGATGACGGCGTCGCACACCAGCGTCAAACGGTCGACCGCCGGGTTCAGCGAGCACAGGCCGTTGGACAGCTTTTCCGGCAGCATCGGGATCACGCGGCGCGGGAAGTAGACCGAGGTGCTGCGCTCGAGCGCGTCCGCGTCCAGCGCATCGTTCGGCTTCACGTAGTGGCTCACGTCGGCAATCGCGACGATCAGGCGGAAGGCGTTGCTGCGGCCGATCTTGACCGGCTCGCAATACACGGCATCGTCGAAGTCGCGCGCGTCTTCGCCGTCGATGGTCACCATCGGCACGTCGCGCAGGTCGACGCGGTCGGCCAGGTCGGCTTCGCGCACGTGGTCCGGCAGCTTGTTGGCCTGCTTTAGCGCGGCGTCGGAGAAGATGTGCGGCACGCCGAACTTGCGCACCGCGATTTCGATTTCCATGCCGGGGTCGTCCAGCGCGCCCAGCACTTCGGTGATGCGGCCTTGCGGCTGTTTGAAGCGGCCCGGCTGCTCGGTCAGCTCGACGGAGACGATCTGGTCCACCTTCGCCTTGCCCACCGGGCCTTCGACGATGATGTCCTGCGCAATGCGCTTGTCTTCCGGCGCCACCAGCCACACGCCGTTTTCCTTCAGCAGGCGGCCGATGATGTGGGTGTTGGCGCGCTGCACCACTTCGACGATGGTGCCTTCCGGACGGCCGCGGCGGTCCAGGCCGACCACTTTTGCCAGCACTTTGTCGCCATGCAGCACTTTGGCCATCTCGCGCTCGGACAGGAACAGGTCCTCGCCCGGCTCGTCCGGGATCACGAAGCCGAAACCGTCGCGGTGGCTTTGCACGCGCCCGGCCACGAAGCCGGAGTGGTCCGCCAGGGCGTAGAAGCCGTTGTGGTCCGAAACGATCTGGCCGTCGCGCTCCATGGCGTTCAGACGGCGCGTCAATACGGCGTGGGATTCGGCTTTAACATCGAGCGACAGCGCGAGAGCGCGCAGGTCGAGCGGCGCCTTGGCGCTGCGGAAGATGCCGAGGATTTCCTCACGGCTAGGAATGATGTGGGTAGATTGGTTCAAAAGTATTTCTATGGTTTTATTATTGATGGAGAAAAAATCGTGTACCGCCCTGACCAGCCACGTTGACATGGAACAGGGCGTAGTGTACCGGAGGTCGCGCCATTTGCCTAACGCGGGGCCGTTGGCCGCGTGCCTGAAAATAGTTACTCCAGGCTATTTGACTTCTCAAAAGAATCCTCTATAATTCTGGTCTTCCGCAGCGGCAACGCTGAGGAAACGGCGAGTTGATGTGCAGTATGGAACGGAAACGTTCATCTGGCGCGAAACTCTCCAAGTCGTTATAATAGCAGAAGTTGTTATGCAGTATCTGTTATGAAGTTTCAGTGCCCACGTGGCGGAATTGGTAGACGCGCATGGTTCAGGTCCATGTGCCGCAAGGTGTGGGGGTTCGAGTCCCTCCGTGGGCACCACAGAATTCCGCAAA
>NZ_BAAKJE010000303.1:0-61399 GCF_059704565.1 Massilia sp. NBRC 108631 | reverse complement strand
CACCAGCACGTCGGCGGCCATGAACTCGGCCAGCAGCGACTCGGTCAGCAGCGCTTCCGCGCTGAGCTCGGCGTTCATCGGCAGCGCCGTGTTCCATTCGGAGCGCATCACTTGCATCAGCGGGCCGTTCACGTGCGACAGCGGCGCGGCCGACAGGTCGCGGTAGACCACGCTGGCTTGCGCGCCCGCGCACAGCGCCTCGACGGCGGCGGCGCTCAATTGGCGGGAAGCAGAGTTATCGCCCAGGCAAGCTGAATCGATGTGCAAGATATTCATGATGGTCGCAATAAATAAAACAATTTGGGCAGGGTATACCTGCAACAATCAACGCGGAAGAGGGGATAATGCAAATCACTTTTGCAAAAATAGAATAATCGGACTTGACGAAATGGCAGCGGAAAACCTTAACGACATGTATCTTTTCGCTAAAGTTGTCGAACATGGCGGCTACAGCGCTGCCGCGTCGGCGCTGGGCATGCAGGCATCCCGTCTCAGCAGGCATATCGTAGCCCTGGAACAGGACCTGGGCGTGCGGCTGCTGAACCGCACCACGCGTCGTATTTCCGTCACAGAAGCGGGCCAGACCTTCTACCGCCATTGCGCCGCCGTGGTTGCCGAGGCCCAGGCCGCGCGCGACGCCATCGAGCGCACCCGTTCCACGCCGCAGGGCCTGGTGCGCCTGAGCGCCCCGCTGGGGCTGCTGCAAAACGGCGTCGGCTGCATCATTTCCAGGTACCTGGCCGCCAACCCGCTGGTGCGCGTGGCGATAGACGCCACCAACCGCCGCGTCGATGTGATCGAGGAGGGTATCGACATCGCGCTGCGGGTGCGCACGCCGCCGCTGGACGACAGCGACCTGGCGGTGCGGGTGCTGGCGCGGTCCGAACCCATCCTGGTGGCCAGTCCGCGCCTGTTCGAGCAGCTGCCGCGCCCCACGGACGCGGCCGGCCTGGCGCACATGCCCACGCTGGCCATGGCGCGGCCGGGCGACAAATTCGTGTGGAACTTCATCAACGTGGCCGGCGCCAGCGTCAGCGTCACGCACGCGCCGCGCATGGTGACGGACGATATGCCGACCTTGAAGCTGGCCGCCATCGACGGCCTGGGCGTGGCCCAGTTGCCGCAGGCGCAGGTGCAGGCGGACCTGGACAGCGGCCTGCTGGAGCGCGTGCTGCCTCAGCTGAACTTCCCGTTCCGCCTGGTGCACGCGGTGTTCCCGTCGCGCCGCGGCCTGGTGCCGGCCGTGCGCGGCCTGCTCGATGAACTGGTGCTGGGCTACCAGAGCAACTGCTGCCTTGCCTGAGGTCCAGGCCTAGGACTGCGGAATATTCCACTCGTGCGCCGCCACGAACTGGAACAGGAAGTCGGCAAAGCTCTGCGCGGCCGGCGACAGCGAGCGCGCACTCTTGGTATAGACGAAGAAGCGCCGCGTCAGTTCCGGCTCCTGCAGCAGGCGCATCTGCAAGCCGTACAGCTTCACCATCGGCGCCGCGTACGGCAGGCAGGCCGTCACGCCCAGGCCGGCGTTCACCATGGCCAGCGCAGTGGTCATGAAAGTGACCTCGTTGTAAGGATTGAGCGCCACGTCGCGCAGCAGCCGCTCGGTGAACTGGCCCTGCAGCGCGATCAGCGGATGCTCGTTGACGTCGCTCCACGTCACGCTCGGCTTGTCGGCCAGCGGATGCGCCACCGGCAGCACCAGCACGAATGGCATCTCGAACAGCAACTGCGCCGCGATCTCCGCCGCCGGGTCGCGTTCCGGGCCGATGCCGAAATCCACCTCGCCGCTGAACACGCGGCCGGACACGTTTTCCACCGGGCAGTCCACCAGCATCACCTGCACTGCCGGGTAGGCCGCGCGGTAGGCGGCAATCACCTCCGGCAGCAGGGTGCAGGCCATCATCTGCGGCGCGGCCACCCGCACGGTGCCCTTTTTCAGCGCCTTGCGGTTGGCGATGTCGGCCATGGCGCCGTCCAGGTCCTCGATCATCTTGTCGAACAGCGGATACAGTTCGCGCCCCAGCTCGGAGAGCTGCGCGCGGCGGGTATTGCGCTCCACTACCTTAACGCCCAGCAATTGCTCCAGTTCCTTGATCTGGCCGCTCAGCGAGGATTGCGTCAGGTTCAGGTACTCGGCCGCCAGCGTAAAGCTGCCGGTCTTGGCGATGGCGACCAGGGCGCGCATCTGGCGCAGGGTAGGACTCATTGGGAAATCCGATAAATCGATTGAAAAATACCGTTTGTATGATATCTGATTCTGGATTCTAATATCGACATATCCCCGGGAGACCATCATGAAGATCAAGCAAATCCACCACGTCGCCTACCGCTGCAAGGACGCCAAGCAAACCGTCGAGTGGTACGTCAAGCACCTGAACATGGACTTCGTGCTGGCCATCGCCGAAGACGAAGTGCCGTCCACCAAGGCGCCGGACCCGTATATGCACGTGTTCCTGGACGCCGGCCACGGCAACGTGCTGGCCTTCTTCGAACTGCCCACCCAGCCGGCCATGGACCGCGACCACAACACCCCGGCCTGGGTGCAGCACCTGGCCATGGAAGTGGAGACGATGGACGAGCTGCTGGAAGCCAAGCAGCGCCTGAGCGCCGCCGGCATCGACGTGATCGGCCCCGTCAACCACACCATCTTCAAATCCATCTATTTCTTCGATCCGAACGGCCACCGCCTGGAGCTGTCGGTCAACACCGGCACGCCGGAAATGATGCGCAAGCTGGACGAGGTCAAATGGGACATGCTGGAAGAATGGTCCAGGACCAAGAAAGCGCCCAAGCACGCCGCCTGGATGCACGCACCCGCCACCGGAGCATAAACAATGAAACTCGCCACCCTGAAAAACGGCAGCCGTGACGGCGCCCTGCTTATCGTCAGCCGCGACCTGAAGCAGTGCGTCAGCGCGGCCGGCATCGCGCCCACGCTGCAGGCCGCGCTGGACAACTGGGACTTCAGCGCGCCGCAACTGGCCGCCCTGTACACCGCCCTGAACGAAGGCCGCGCCGCCGATGCGCAGCCCTTCGACCAAAGCGCCTGCCATTCGCCGTTGCCGCGCGCCTACCAGTGGGCCGACGGCTCGGCCTACATCAACCACGTGGAGCTGGTGCGCAAGGCGCGCAACGCCGACGTGCCGGCTTCCTTCTACACCGATCCGCTGATGTACCAGGGCGGGTCGGACAGCTTCGTCGGCCCGCGCGACAACATCTATGCGCTGAGCGAAGAGTGGGGCATCGACCTGGAAGCCGAAGTGGCGGTGGTCACCGGCGACGTCAGGATGGGCGCCAGCGAGGCCGACGCGGCCCAGGCCATCCGCCTGGTGATGCTGGTAAACGACGTTTCGCTGCGCAACCTGATCCCGAACGAGCTGGCCAAGGGCTTCGGCTTCTTCAACTCCAAGCCGGCCAGCGCGTTCTCGCCGGTGGCCGTCACGCCGGACGAACTGGGTGCGCACTGGGCGGACAGCAAGCTGCACCTTCCGCTGACCGTGCACCTGAACGCGCAGCCATTCGGCAAGCCGAACGCCGGCGAAGACATGACCTTCAGCTTCGCCCAGCTGGTGGCGCACGCCGCCAGGACGCGCGAACTGGCGGCCGGCACCATCATCGGTTCGGGTACCGTGTCCAACAAGCAGGGCAGCCTGCACGGCTCCAGCATCGCCAACGGCGGCGTGGGCTACTGCTGCCTGGCCGAAGTGCGCATGTACGAAACCATTGAAGGCGGCAAGCCGGCCACCGGCTTCCTCAAGTTCGGCGACAGCGTGCGCATCGAGATGTTCGACGCGCAAGGCGCCAGCATCTTCGGCGCCATCGACCAGACCGTGGCGCACTATCAGGAGCGCGGAGCATGAAGCTCTACACCTACTTCCGCAGCTCGGCCGCCTACCGCGTCCGCATCGCGCTCAACCTGAAAGCGCTGCCTTACGAGGCGGTGCCGGTGCACCTGCTGCGCGGCGGCGGCGAGCAGCTGGGCGAGGCTTACCGCGAGGTCAATCCGGGCGCGCTGCTGCCCGCGCTCGATGACGACGGCACGCTGCTGACGCAGTCGCTGGCGATCGTGGAATACCTGGAGGAGCAGTATCCGCAGGTTGCGCTGTTGCCGGCCGACGCGGCGGGCCGCGCGCGCGTGCGCGCGCTGGCCATGACCATCGCCTGCGACACGCATCCGCTCAGCAATCTGCGCGTGCTCAAATACCTGGTGCACACGCTCAAGCTGGACGAGGCGGCCAAGCTGGAATGGATACGGCACTGGATGCGCCTGGGCCTGGCCACCTTCGAAGCGCACCTGGCGCGCGACGGCGCCACGGGCCGCTTCTGCCACGGCGACACGCCGACCCTGGCCGACTGCTGCCTGGCGCCGCAAGTGTTCAACGCGGAGCGTTTTGAAGTGGACCTGGCGCCGTATCCCAACATCGCGCGCATCGCGGCCAATTGCGCGGCCTTGCCCGCGTTCCAGGCCGCGCATCCCGCGCAGCAGCCGGACGCCGAGTAAGCAGCGATCAGGCGGCGCTCAGCACCACCCGGTCGCGGCCTTCCTTCTTGGCCTGGTACAGCGCCTTGTCGGCCCGCACCAGCAGGGCGGAGGGCGAATCCGGGGCCTCCTGCGGATAGGAGGCCGCCACGCCCACGCTGATCGTCAGCGACACCGTCAGTCCGCCGTCCAGGTCGATGCGCAGCTGCGCCACGGTCTCGCGCAGGCGCTCGGCCGCGCCGCCGGCCGTCTCCAGGGACGCCTCCGGCATCAGCAGCACGAACTCCTCGCCGCCGAAGCGCGCCACCAGGTCGATGCTGCGCATGGCCGCCGACAGCGCACCCGCCACCGCCACGATGGCCTGGTCGCCCACGTCGTGGCCGTAGGTGTCGTTGATGCGCTTGAAGTGGTCGATGTCCACCATCAGCAGCGCCAGCGGGTGCTTGTAGCGGCGCGCGCGGTCCAGTTCCTTGGAAATCTGTTCGGTCATCCGGCGCCGGTTGGCGATGCCGGTCAGCGGGTCGGTGGTGGCCAGCTGTTCCAGCTTGCTGTTTACCGTGAGCAGTTCCAGCGTGCGGTGCAGCACCCGGTCTTCCAGGTTGTTGCGCTCGTCGTTCAGCGCGGCCAGCGCGTTGCGGCGCGAGCGCAGCACGCGCACCAGCACCGTGATCAGCGCGGCTTCCAGCAGGATCAGCGTGGCGCCCAGGAGAATCTGCCAGCGGTACAGCTCCCACACACTGACCGGGCGGTTGCGCAGCAGCGCTTCCTGCGGCAGGTTGCGCAACTGGTGGCGCTCGGCGGTGGGGTGGTCGAAAATGTAGCGCTGCACGCCGCTCAGGTCGGCCGGCTGGCCCTGCAGGATGCGCGCGATAACGCGGCCTATGGCTTCGCCGCTCAGCACGTAGCCGCCCACGACGCCCGGCAGCACCAGCGACTCCACGTGCGTAAACACCGGCACCGGCGACGCCGCCGCCAGCTTGCGCGCCACATCCGGCGGCGTGCCGGCGCCGCCTTCCTGGCCGCGGTGGGTGGCAAACATCAGGATGGCCGTGTCTTCGCCCAGCATGGCGGCGCGGCGGACTAGCTCGCTAAAGCCCTGCTGGTCCCAATAGTCGAAGGCGATCTGCTTGCTGTACGGGCGCGACGCGGCGCGCACGCCGGCGATCCATTCCTGCACGCGGGGCGTCTGGTCGCCCACCACCACGATGCGCTTGACGCTGGGCGCCACCAGCGGGATCACGCCCAGCATGCGGCCATAGTCCGGCGCCAGTTCCAGTGCTTCGCCGTCGCCGGGGCGCCAGTTGCGGCGGCCGTGGTTGACGTAGTAGCGCGGCACGCCGGGGAACAGGTCCGGGTGGCTGTTGAGGAACCCAGCCGCCAGGTGGTTTTCGGTGACGATGGCGTCCAGCTTCACGCTGGCGTATTTGGTGCGCAGGTACGGCGCCATGCTGTCCAGCGACGCCTGTTCGCCCACCCGCACGGAGTCGAAGTGCTCCTCGAAGATGTTGGGCGCGTCGCCCCAGCGCTTGTTGGCCAGTTCGTCATCCATGCCCTTGCGCACCAGCTGCTGCCACTCCGACGCGGAGTCCGAACCCAGCGAGTACAGCACCAGCACCGTGCGCGTGCCCGCCGCCTGCGCGTGGCGCGCACCCAGCGTGGCGAGTGCGGCCAGTATCAGCAGCAGGCACAGCAAGGCTCGGCGGGGCGGAAAGCGCATGGCGGGAAGGTGGAATCGGCGGAAGTTTGTCTGACGGTCAATATAGTTTGACACAAAGTATCTGGGATTGTGTCTACACTTGTCTATATATTGCAAATCGCTAATAAAATCTCGACGCATATTGCGGTGGCTTATGGCGCGCAGGCAAGCGATCTGCCAAGTCTAGGCCGCCCGTAGCGCGTCCACGATCTTCATGCGCGCGGCGCGCACGGCGGGCAGGAAGCCGCCGATGAAGCCCATCGCCAGCGAGAACAGCAAGGTCTTGACGACGATGGCGCCATCGAGCCGGAAGCCGAACGCCAGTTCCGAGAAGGACTGGAAGTTGGTGGTGGAGAAGGACAGGAACTGCATGAAGGATGCGAACACCAGCCCCGCTGCGCCGCCGGCCAGCGCCAGCAGCATGGACTCGGCCAGGAAGGCGGCCAGGATGTTGCGCCGCTGGTAGCCCAGCGCCCGCAGCGTGCCGATTTCGCCGGTGCGGTTGGCCACCGACGCATACATGGTGATGGCCGCGCCTATCATGGCGCCGATCGAAAAGATGATCGACAGCGTCAGCCCCAGTATGCTGATGAAGGTGGACAGCGCGCGCGACTGGTCCGAATAGAAGGTTTGCTCGCGCTTGGCCTCCAGCGTCAGGCGCTGGTCGGACTCGATATCCTGCTTGAAGCGCGCGAACAGCCCGCTGTCGGCCAGCCGCAGCACCATGGACGAATAGCCGTTGCGCCGGAAGGCCTGCATCAGCTGGTCCGCGTCGCCCCATATCTCCGAATCGAAACCGCTGTTGCCGGCGTCGAACAGGCCCACCACGGTCCACTCGCGCTGGCCGAAGCGCAGCTTTTCGCCGATGCCCGCGCCCGCAAAACGCTTGGCGATGCTGGCCCCGGCCACGATCTCGGAGGCGCCGGGCCGAAACATGCGGCCGGCGCTCAGCTTCACTTGCGGGCGCAGCACCAGGCCGCGCTGGTCTATGCCCCGTATCACCACGTTGGACGGCTTGTCCGAGCCGCGCTTGAGCAGCGAAATCAGCACCACGGTCTCCTTCGAGATCATGGGCTGGCCATCCGCGCCGAGCGCGATGGCGGCGTGGCTGGCGGCGATGTTGGCCTGCGCGCGCTCAACGCCGCTCTGTACTTCGCTTTCGGCCGAACGGCGTATCAGGATCACGTTGTCGTACTCGCCGGTGGTGACCAGCGTGGTGCGCAAGCCCTCGTCCAGCATCAGCACCGTGGCGAACACGAACACCACCAGCGCCAGCCCGCCGGCCGTCAGCACGGTGGTCAGGCGCCTGGCCCACAGGTTGCGCGCGACATAGGAGAGGGGGATCCGCATCAGCCTATGCTCCTCAGGCCCTCGACGATGTTCACGCGCACCGCGCGGATGGTGGGCGCGATGCCCGCCACCACGCCGATCAGCAGCGCGGCCAGGCCCTGCAGCAGCAGGGTGGGCGGCGCCACCTGGAACACCGGGAACATGGTGCCCATGGCCGAGCCGATGATGGCCGCCAGCGGGAACAGCAGGGCGATGCCGAGCGCGGCGCCGAACACGGACAGCAGCAGCGATTCGCCGAAGATCAGCGCCGCCAGGTAGCCCGGGCCGAAGCCCAGCACTTTCAGCGTGGCGTATTCGCCCAGCCGCTCGCGCGCGCTCATGGCCATGGTGTTGGCCATCACCGCCATGATGATGACGATGACCACGAAGGACACCACCCGCACCGCCACCACGATGGCCTCGGACATGGACACGAAGCCGAGCTGGAACGCCTTCTCGGTTTCGGTCAGCGTTTCGGCCAGCGAGTTGCGGAACTGCGAGTCGATCACGCTGGAGGTGGCGGCGGCGTCCTCGGCGCGGGCGATGCGCACCACGTACACGCCCACCTGGTTGGCGCGGCGCGGGTAGATTTTCTTCAGGCCCTCGTTCACGTAGTCCCAATGGAAGAACATGGTGGCGGTGTTGGTCGACTCCTGTTTTCCGTCGTAGATGCCGCGCACCACGAATTCCCATTGGCCGGGATAGATGGTGCCCTTGATGGGAATGGTGTCGCCCACCTTGAAGCCGTACTGGTTGGCCAGCTTGCGGCCGACGATGGCGCCCTTGCGGTCGCGCAGGAAGGCGGCCCGTTCTTCCTCCGGCAGCAGGTAGTCCGGATAAATGTCCAGGTAGCTCTGGCCGGAGATGGCGAATTGCGCGAAGAAGTTCTTTGGGTCCTTGTAGACGCCGCCGAACCAGTTGGCGTAGCCCACGCCGGTCACGCCGTCCACCGCGCGCAGGCGCGCCTGGTAGGCCAGCGGCAGCGGGAACACCAGCGAGGTGGCGTTGCGGGTGACCAGCGTGGTGTTGGATGCGCCCTCGGCGCCCGCGTACCACGCGTCCACCACCGTTTGCAGCAGGCCGAAGGACAGCGTGGCCACCACCAGCCCAAGCACGGTCAGCCCGGTGCGCAGCTTGTGGCGCAGGGCGTTCTTGAAGATCAGCTTGAGCAGGTACATGGCATTTGCATGACAGATGCGTGGCGCGGGCCGGCTACCCGGGCGTGGCGATGAGCTCGCCTTTTTCAAGGTGGATCAGGGTACGCGCCTGCTGCGCCGCATGGGCGTCGTGGGTGACCATGATGATGGTCTTGCCCAGTTCGCGGTTCAGCTGCTGCATCAGCGCCAGCACGTCGCTGGCCGATTGCCGGTCCAGGTCTCCGGTGGGTTCATCGGCCACGATCAGTGTGGGGTCGGTGACGATGGCGCGCGCGATGGCCACGCGCTGCTGCTGGCCGCCGGACAGCTCGTTGGGCGTGTGGTCCATGCGCTCCGACAGGCCCACCATGGACAGCGTCAGCGCCACCCGCTCGCGCCGCTCGCGGCGGGACAGGGGCGTGAGCAGCAGCGGCAGCTCCACGTTTTCGAACGCGGATAGCACCGGCATCAGGTTATAGAACTGGAAGATGAAACCCACGTTGGCCGCGCGCCAGTGCGCCAGGTCGGTCTCGGACATGGAAGCGATGTCCAGGCCGTCCACGCGCAGCAGGCCGGAGTCCGGCTTGTCGATGCCGGCGATCAGGTTCAGCAGGGTGCTCTTGCCGGAACCGGACGGTCCCATCAGCGCGGTGAAGTCGCCGGCCTGGATGTCGAGCGTGATGTCGGTCAGCACCGGCACGTGCTGGCCGCCGCGCCGGTAGGATTTCACCAGGTGCTCGATGCGCACCAGCGCTTCGCTGCCGGGCGCGGTCATTTCTTCGCCACCGACACTGCCTGCCCGTCCTGCAGCCTGGCGTCCGGGTTCGACACGAGCTTGTCGCCCGGCTTCACGCCTTTCACCTCCACCAGCTCGCCGACCTTGCGGCCGCTGCTCACGGCCACTTGCCGCGCTTTGCCGTCCGCCACCACGAACACCACCGGCTTGCCGCCGCGCGTGGCGATGGCGGCCGGCTGCACGGCCGTCACCGGCGCCTTGTCCTCGGCCGGCACCGGCTTGGAAAGGAACGCCACCTTGGCGCTCATGTCCGGCAGCACGCGCGGGTCGCGGTCGATGAAGCGCACCTTCACCAGCAAGGTGGCCTTGCTGCGGTCCACGGTGGGCACCATGCGCGACACCACGCCGGCCAGGCGCAGCTCGGGGAAGGCGTCAAGCTGGATTTCGGCCGGCTGCTCCGCCCTGATCTTCGACAGGCTGGACTCGGACACGTCCGCCTCCACCTCCAGCGTGTCCATGTCGGCGATGGTCACCACCGCGCCCTTGCTGTCGGCGGCGGAGGAGAAGGGCGTGATGTTATCGCCCACGTTGGCGCTCTTGGTCAGGATCACGCCGTCGAACGGCGCCCGGATGACGGTCTGGTCCAGCGCCACTTGCGCGGCCTGCGCGTTGGCCTGCGCCGCCGCGATGGCCGCGCGTTGCGCCGCGATGGCGGCCCTGGCCTTGTTGTAGCGCGCCTGCGCCGTATCGTAGCTGGCCGCCGCGATGAACTTCTGCCCCAGCAGTTCGCCGGCGCGCTTGTAGGCCTGCTGCGCGTCCTGCAGCTCGGCCTGGCCCTGTTCCAGGTTGGCCTGCGCCACTTTGATGTTGGCCTGCGCCTGGCCCAGCGTGGCGCTCACATCGCGGTTCTCCAGCCGCGCCACGATCTCGTCCTTCTTCACGCGCGAGCCTTCCAGCACACCCAGCCACTCCAGCCGTCCGGTGGCCTTGGACGACAGCGCCGCCTTGCGCTGTGCCACCACATAGCCGGTGGCATTGAGCAAGGTGTAGTTCTGCGAGGGATAAGCCTGCGACACCGTCACCGTTTCCACGTCCGCCTTGCCGCCGGCCTGGCGGCTGATGACGACGCCCGCCGCCGCCAGCGCCAGCAGCACCAGTGCAATCTTTATCCACTTGCGCCGGCGCGCGCGCTGGCCCGGTAGCTGGGCTTGGGCGTCGCGGTCGATTTTCAGTTTGGAGAGATCGGGAGACGGCGGCATGGGGCACCTCTGAGTGAATTGCTTGCAATTATAGCCATTTTTCCGTGCGGGGCAGGCGCCGCCGCAGGGCGCCGCTGCGCGTTCACGACGGCAGCAGGCTGCGCCGTCCAGCTTCCAGTATGGCCGCGCTCAGGCGCTCCAGCCGCGGCGACTGCACGCGCCAGGTGTGCCAGTGCAGCGCCACGTCGCTGAACTTGCCGGGCGCCAGGTCGAGCAGGGCGCCGCTGGCCAGCCGGTCGCCCACCTGCTGCTCGGCCACCATGCCGTACCCCAGGCTCAGGTCTATGCAGCGCAGAAAGCTTTCGTTGGCGGGGATGTAGTGGCAGGGATGGCTGCCGGGCAGCAGGCCGCATTCGCGCTGCATGAAGTTCGCTTGCAGCAAATCCTTGCGGTCGAACACCATCATTGGCGCCGTCAGCGCCGCTTTGCGGCTCAGGCCGTCCGGGAACCAGCGCGCGGCGAAGGCGGGCGAGGCCAGCATGCGGTAGCGCATCACGCCCAGCGGCTGAGCCACGCAGCCGCGCATGGGCTGCGCCTCGGTGGAGATGGCCGCCAGCGCCTGGCCGCGCTCCATCAGCGTGTACGTGTGGTCCTGGTCGTCCAGTGACAGGTCGAGCAGGATGTTCTCCTTGATCAGGAAAGGCGCCAGGGCCGGCAGCAGCCAGGTGCCCAGCGTATCGTTGTTGACGGCCAGCGACACGCTGAGCGGGCGGGCGTCCTCCTCTTGCATGGCGGACAGAAATTCGTCTTCCAGCAGCTTGCTGCGGCGCAGGTATTGCACCAGGCGTTGGCCGGCGCTGGTGGGGCGGCAGGGACGGCTGCGGATGACCAGCGGCGTGCCCAGCGCCACCTCCATGGCGCTGACCCGCTGCGACACGGCCGAGGCCGACACGTGCAGCAGCGCGGCGGCCTGCTCGAAGCTGCCGGTGTCGATGATGGCCAGCAGGGCTTCGGCCTGGCGGGTGTCGGGCAGCATGGCAATCTCCAGATTAGCGATTCTTAAGTATCCTGAGCAATATTAATCCAGCTTCATCTACGGCGGCAAGCCATGGAAAATGCGTGCACCCCCACTCATCAGCGAGCTTGCCATGTTTACTACGCACGTCTTCTTCAACGGCCTGGGCCTCGGCGCCAGCCTCATCATGGCCATCGGCGCCCAGAATGCCCACGTGTTGCGGGTCGGCGTGCGGCGCCAGCATGTGGCGGTAACGGTAGCGACCTGCATCCTGATTGACGTGCTGCTGATCGGCGCCGGCGTGGCCGGCATGGGTGCGCTGATCCAGGACTCGCCGCTGCTGATGGGCCTGGCGCGCTGGGGCGGGGCGGCGTTCCTGGTGTGGTACGGCCTGCGCAGTTGGGCCGCCATGCTGCGCGCGGACGCGCTGCAGCTGCAGGCGGGCGCGGTGCCGCCCAGCCTGCAACGCGCCCTGGTCAGCGTGCTGGCGCTGTCGCTGCTCAACCCCCACGTCTACCTGGATACGCTGGTCTTGCTGGGTACCTTGGGCGGCAACTATCCTGCCCATCAGCGCGCCAGCTTCGCGGTGGGCGCGATGACGGCCTCGCTGCTCTGGTTCACGGCGCTGGGTTTCGGCGCCAGCCGCTTGTCGGATGTATTCCAGCGCCCCCTGGTCTGGAAAACCATCGAAGCACTGACCGGCTGCGTCATGCTGGCGCTGGCGGCCGGACTCGTGTTGCAGTAACTAGTATTATGATATTTGCAATATCTTCAATGTGCATGCATGATGGTGGCCAGTCCACCTATCCAGGATAAACATGGCCACCGCAGAAGACTATACCTTGCTTGCCCAACAGCTTTATTTGGCCAACCTTTGGCGTCCAGCCGACTACAACGGCTTGAAGTCCCTTTCCACCTACCTGGCCAATGCCAACGCGCCCACCAATCTGACGGACCTGCAGGCGTCCTACAACACCCATAGCGGCGTGCGGGACGTCCTGAACAATTTCAGCGGCAGCGCGGAATCGGCAGCCCTGTACGGCAATGTCACCGATGCCGTCTTTGTCACCGCCGCCTACCAGCATCTGCTGGGACGCGATCCCTTGCTGGCCGGCCTGACGTTCTGGACCGATGCCCTGAAAAACCACGAAGTCACCCGCGCCACGGTGGCGACGCAGATCATCGCTGCCGCCAGCAAGGAGGGCGCCAACGCGGCCGACAAGGCGACCATTGCCAACAAAATGCTGTTCTCCACCTACTTCACGTCCGTCATCGACACGCCGGCCGAGATCGCCAAATACAGCGGCGCCGCCGCCGCTGCCCAGGTGCGCGTGCTGGAGGGGGCGGTTGGCGCCACCACGGCGGAAAGCGTGATCAAGTCGCTGGTGGATAACTACTGGAATCCCGTTCCGACACCGGTGGCCGCGATGGCCGCCGAAACCCATCTGGCCGTGGCCAACGCCGACGGCGCGGAGCTGATCGGCATCAACCAGTCCACCGTGCTGAGCTGATCCAGCGGCCCTGCCGGGGCGGCCGCAAGCGGGGAATGCGGGGCTAAGGTAAAATCTTGCCCCATGCCTCATACACCGCCCCTCCCAGCCCCCATACTGCAAGCGCTGGACCGTGCCGACGCCTCCTGGCGTGCGGTCCTGTTGCGCGGCCTGGAAGCGATGGCGGCGGCCGATCCGGCCTATCTGCCGGCGCTGGCCGCGGACAACTACCTGCCCACTGAATTGCGCCTGTTCGCCGCTTTCGAGCTGCCGCTGGACCGGGTGCGCTATGTGCTGGTGGGCGAGGGGCCCTATCCGCGCGCGGAAAGCGCCACCGGCGTCTGCTTCATGGACGGCGCCGTCAAAGGGCTGTGGTCGGACCAGGCGGGTGGCGGCCTGGCCAAGCCGGTCAACAAGGCCACCTCGCTGCGCAATTTCATGAAAATGCTGCTGGTGGCGGACGGCCTGCTGGCCGCCGACAACACCGCCGGCGCGGCGCTGGCCGCCGTGGCCGCCCAGGCGCGCGGCAGCGCGCAGGCGACCCAGACCCTGGCCGGCATCCAGCACAAACTCATCGGGCACGGCTTCCTGCTGCTGAACGCCTCGCTGGTGTTCCGTCCGCATGTTGCTCCCGTGAAAGACGCGAAAGCCTGGCTGCCGTTTTTTGAAACGGTGATCGCCGCGCTGGAGCCGGCCCAGCCTACGCTCATCCTGTGGGGAAAGATCGCCGAGCAGCTGAACCGCTTGCCCGTGGTGCAGGCGCTGCCGCAGATCGTGGCCGAGCACCCTTATAACCTGTCATTTATCGGCAACCGCGACATGCACGCCCTGTTCGGGCCGTTGCGGCTGCTGCGCGCCTGAAGGGCAAGCAAGCGGCTTGCCAGGGGTGCCTGACAAAATTGGTCAAGTTTGGTATACTTGACTAAATCGTTCAACTAATCAGGGTTTCGACTGCTTGGAAGGAACGATATTTTAACCGAACCGAGGTTGTGATGCGTCTGACCACCAAAGGCCGTTTTGCAGTGACTGCGATGATCGATCTGGCTTTGCGCCAAGGCAAAGGCCCGGTCACGCTGTCTGGCATTTCGCAGCGCCAGGCCATTTCGCTGTCTTACCTGGAGCAGCTGTTCGGCAAGTTGCGCCGCCACGAGATCGTCGAATCGATCCGCGGCCCCGGCGGCGGCTACAGCCTGGCCCGCCGCGCCGACAAAGTCACGGTGGCGGACATCATCATCGCCGTCGACGAGCCGCTGGACGCCACCCAGTGCGGCGGCAAGGAAAACTGCCATGGGGCGGACGCCGCCACCGGCGCGCGTTGCATGACCCACGAACTGTGGGCCACATTGAATGAAAAAATGGTCGATTACCTGGACTCCGTATCGCTGCAGGATCTGGTCGATCAACAAAGGCAAAAACACGCCGAGCAGGCCGTGGTGGTGATGCACCGCAACGCCGCCGTCGGTTAATAGATTCGCAGTACGCAGATACGCTGATTGGAGTAATAGATGAACGCCCCAGAAAAAAACGTCGCCCAGGTAGCCCCGGTTGAATTCAAGACCGCGCCGCACTTCCCGATCTATATGGACTATTCGGCCACCACGCCGATCGACCCGCGCGTGGCCGACATGATGATCCCCTACCTGCGCGAGCAGTTCGGCAATCCCGCTTCCCGCAGCCATATGTACGGCTGGACCGCTGAAAAAGCGGTGGAAGAGGCGCGCGGCCACGTGGCTGCGCTGGTCAACGCCGATCCGCGCGAAATCATCTGGACCTCCGGCGCCACCGAGTCGAACAACCTGGCCATCAAGGGCGCGGCGCAGTTCTACAAGACCAAGGGCAAGCACATCATCACCGTGAAGACCGAGCACAAGGCAGTGCTGGACACGGTGCGCGAACTGGAACGCGTGGGCTTCGAAGCCACCTACCTGGAACCGCAGGACAACGGCCTGATCACCATCGCCCAGCTGGAAGCGGCGATCCGCCCGGATACCATCCTGATCTCGGTCATGCTGGTCAATAACGAGATCGGCGTGATCCAGCCGATCGACGAGATCGGCGCGCTGTGCCGCTCGAAAGGCATCATCTTCCACTGCGACGCCGCGCAAGCGACCGGCAAGGTGGTGATCGACCTGCAGAAGACCAAGGTCGACCTGATGACCTTCACCGCCCACAAGACCTACGGCCCGAAAGGCATCGGCGCGCTGTACGTTTGCCGCAAGCCGCGCGTGCGCATCGAAGCGCAGATGCACGGCGGCGGCCACGAGCGCGGCCTGCGCTCCGGCACCCTGCCGACCCACCAGATCGTCGGCATGGGCGAAGCGTTCCGCCTGGCGAAAGTGGAGATGGAGAGCGAAATCGCGCGCATCAAGGCGCTGCGCGACCGCCTGGCAGCCGGCCTGCAGGAGATTGAAGAAACCTACATCAACGGCGACATGGAACACCGTGTGCCGCACAACCTGAACGTGAGCTTCAACTACGTGGAAGGCGAGTCGCTGATCATGGCGGTCAAGGACCTGGCCGTGTCGTCCGGTTCGGCCTGCACCTCGGCGTCGCTGGAGCCATCCTACGTGCTGCGCGCCCTGGGCCGCAGCGACGAACTGGCGCACAGCTCGATCCGTTTCACCATCGGCCGTTTCACCACCGAGAAGGATATCGACTTCGCGGTGGAACTGATGAAGTCCAAGGTCGGCAAGCTGCGCGAACTGTCGCCGCTGTGGGACATGTTCAAAGAAGGGATCGACATCAATTCGATCCAATGGGCAGCGCACTAATTTTAAGATTACAGGAGCATCAAAATGGCATACTCGGAAAAAGTGTTGGACCACTACGAAAATCCACGCAACGTCGGCGCCTTTGAAAAGGGCGACGAATCGGTCGGCACCGGCATGGTGGGCGCGCCTGCCTGCGGCGACGTGATGAAGCTGCAGATCAAGGTCGGCGCCGATGGCCTGATCGAAGATGCGAAATTCAAGACCTACGGCTGCGGCTCGGCGATCGCCTCGTCGTCGCTGGTGACCGAATGGGTCAAGGGCAAGACCCTGGACCAGGCGCTGGCCATCAAGAACACCGCCATCGCCGAAGAACTGGCGCTGCCGCCGGTGAAAATCCACTGCTCCATCCTGGCTGAAGACGCCATCAAGGCGGCAGTTGAAGACTACAAGGCCAAACACGCGGCACCAGTGGCAACAGCGGCTTAAACGCCGGAGGACAGCATGGCAATTACCCTGACCGAAAAAGCGGCCAAGCACATCAACCGTTACATCGAACGCCGCGGCAAAGGCATCGGCCTGCGCTTCGGCGTGCGCACCACGGGCTGCTCCGGTCTGGCCTACAAGCTGGAGTACGTGGACGAAGTGACGGACGAGGACAGCGTGTTCGAGTCGCACGGCGTGAAGGTGTTCGTCGAC
Organism: Massilia sp. NBRC 108631; assembly: GCF_059704565.1. Classification (NCBI taxonomy): domain Bacteria; kingdom Pseudomonadati; phylum Pseudomonadota; class Betaproteobacteria; order Burkholderiales; family Oxalobacteraceae; genus Massilia; species Massilia sp. NBRC 108631. The sequence goes on along the minus strand of NZ_BAAKJE010000303.1, from coordinate 44,911 downwards.
CCGAAAAGCCTGCCGTACATCGACGGCACCGAACTGGACTTTGCGCGCGAAGGCCTGAACGAGGGCTTCAAGTTCAACAATCCGAACGAAAAAGACGCCTGCGGCTGCGGCGAAAGCTTCCGTATCTAAACCCGCAGTTTCTTTGTAATGCGCCGTGCAAAACCACTTCGAACTTTTCCACCTGCCGCAGCAGTTCGCCGTCGATAAGGAGGCGCTTGACAGCGCCTACCGCGACGTCCAGGGCCGCGTCCATCCCGACCGTTTCGTCAACGCCACCGATGCAGAAAAGCGCGTCGCCATGCAATGGGCCACGCGGGCCAACGAAGCCTACCAGACCCTGAAAAACCCGCAGAAGCGCGCGCAATACCTGTGCGAGCTCAATGGCGTGGACTTGCAGACCGAGTCGAACACCGCCATGCCGGCGGCTTTCCTCATGCAGCAGATGGAATGGCGCGAAGAGCTGGACGACGCGCGCAGCGGCAAGGACCTGGAACTGCTGGAAAAGCTGGACGGCCAGCTGCGCGCCGCGCGCAAAGAGCAGTTGACGGACATCGAGCGCAGTATCACGGCTGGCGACTTCCACGCCGCCGCGCAAGGCGTGCGCGCGCTGATGTTCCTTGAAAAATTCGGCGAAGAAGTCCGCTTCGCCTTCGACGCCCTCGAGGCGTAACTCGCCACCAGGCATACAGCACGAGAACCTATGGCACTACTGCAGATTTCCGAACCCGGCATGTCGACCGCGCCGCACCAGCACCGGCTGGCGGTGGGTATCGACCTGGGCACCACCAATTCGCTGGTCGCCACCGTGCGCAACAGCATCCCCGAAGTGCTGAACGACGAGGAGGGCCGCCCGCTGCTGCCTTCCGTGGTGCGCTATCTGCCGAATGGCCACGCCAATATCGGCTACAAGGCCCAGGCCGCGCAGACCACCGACCCGAAGAACACCATCGTCTCCGTCAAGCGCTTCATGGGCCGTGGCCTGAAGGACATCGCCTACGCCGAGAACCTGCCGTACGACTTCGTCGATGAACCCGGCATGGTGCAGCTGCGGACCGTGGCCGGCGTGAAGTCGCCGGTGGAAACCTCGGCCCAGATCCTGGCCACCTTGCGCCAGCGCGCCGAAGACTCGCTGGGCGACGACCTGGTAGGCGCCGTAATCACCGTGCCGGCCTACTTCGACGACGCGCAGCGCCAGGCCACCAAGGACGCGGCCCAGCTGGCCGGCCTGAACGTGCTGCGCCTGCTGAGCGAGCCGACCGCCGCCGCCATCGCCTATGGGCTGGACAGCGCTTCGGAAGGCCTGTTCGCCGTGTACGACCTGGGCGGCGGCACCTTCGACATCTCCATCCTGAAGCTGAGCAAGGGCGTATTCGAAGTACTGTCCACCGGCGGCGACTCCGCGCTGGGCGGCGACGACTTCGACCACCGCCTGTTCTGCTGGATCCACGAGCAGGAAAAACTGGCGCCGCTGTCCGACGAAGACACCGCCGTGCTGATGGTGAAGGCGCGCGAAGCCAAGGAACTGCTGTCCACCAAGTCCGAAGTGACGGTGGATGCCGCGCTGAGTTCGGGCGAGGAAGTACACCTCAAGATCACCGCCGAGACCTTCGCCGAGATCACCAGGCACCTGGTCGGCAAGACCATGAACGCCATCAAGAAAGCGCTGCGCGACGCCAATGTGGACGCGGACGACGTGGACGGCGTGGTGATGGTGGGCGGCGCCACGCGCATGCCGCATGTGCAGCGCGCCGTGAGCGAATACTTCCACACCATCCCGCACGCGAATATCGACCCGGACAAGGTGGTGGCGCTGGGCGCCGCCATCCAGGCCAATCTGCTGGCCGGCAACCGCGCGCCGGGCGACGACTGGCTGTTGCTGGACGTGATCCCGCTGTCGCTGGGCATTGAAACCATGGGCGGCCTGGTCGAGAAGATCATCCCGCGCAATTCCACCATTCCTTGCGCCCGAGCGCAGGAGTTCACCACTTTCAAGGACGGCCAGACCGCGCTGGCAGTGCACGTGCTGCAGGGCGAGCGCGAGCTGGTGAGCGACTGCCGTTCGCTGGCGCGCTTCGAGCTGCGCGGCATTCCGCCGATGGCGGCCGGCGCGGCGCGCATCCGCATCACCTATCAAGTCGATGCCGACGGCTTGCTGTCCGTGTCGGCGCGCGAACTGCGCTCCGGCGTGGAAGCATCGATCTCGGTCAAGCCGTCCTACGGCCTGGGCGACGACGACGTGGCGCGCATGCTGCAGGATTCCTACAAGTCCGCCGACGTGGACATGAAGGCCCGCGCGCTGCGCGAAGAACAGGTGGAGGCCGAGCGCATCCTGCTGGCCACGCAGTCCGCGCTGGACGAGGACGCGGGCCTGCTGGACGACGCCGAGCGCATCGAGGTGGACGCGCTGATGGCGCAGACGCGCGCGGTGCTGCAGCAGTCCGTGGACGGCACGGTGGACCACCAGGCCGTCAAGCTGGCGGTGGAAGCCCTGGCGCGCGGCACCGAAGAATTCGCATCGCGCCGCATGGACCGCAGCGTGCGCAGCGCACTGGCCGGCAAATCGCTGGACCAGGTCGCGGGTTAAGTTGAAAAATCTGAAAGAACACAATGCCTCAAATCGTATTCCTGCCCCACGCCAAGCTGTGCCCTGAAGGCGCGGTAGTCGAAGCTCCCGCCGGCAAAACGCTGTGCGACGTCATGCTGGAAAATGACATCCACATCGAGCACGCCTGCGAAAAGAGCTGCGCCTGCACCACTTGCCACGTGCTGGTGCGCGAAGGCTTCAATTCGCTGAGCGAAGCCAGCGAAACCGAAGAAGACCTGCTGGACAAGGCCTGGGGCCTGGAAGCGGTGTCGCGCCTGTCGTGCCAGGCGGTGGTGGCGGACGAAGACCTGGTGGTCGAGATTCCGAAGTACACCATCAACCATGCCAGCGAAGGCGGGCACTGAGGAGCGCAGCATGAAATGGAGTGACATCACGGCCATCGCCGAAGCGCTGTACGACAAATACCCCGAGATCGACCCGATCACCATCCGCTTCACCGACCTGCACAACTGGGTGGTGGACCTGGATGGCTTCGACGACGACCACACCCGTGGCGGCGAAAAAGTTCTGGAAGCGATCCAGCAGGCGTGGATCGATGAAGCAGCTTAAAACAGCAGTGAAGACCGCAGCGAAGCCGGCCAGGCCGGCGCCGCTGGGCGACACCGTCACAGTGGCGGCCAACATGCCCGAGATCCGCGAAGGGCAGTCGGTGGCCTTGCTGCAGGAGCTGCACATCCTCACGCGCGACGGCAAGCTGAACCAGGACAGCCGCCGCAAGCTGAAGCAGGTCTACCACCTGTACCAGTTCATCGAGCCGCTGCTCAGGGAAGTACAGGCCCAGGAGGGGAAACTGCGTCCCGGCGTGTCGCTGGTCGACCACGGCGCCGGCAAGTCCTACCTCGGCTTCATCATCTACGACCTGTTCTTCAAGCACCTGGAAGACGGCTCGCACATCTACGGCATCGAGACGCGCGCCGAGCTGGTGGCGCGCTCGCAGGAGCTGGCCGCCAGGTTCGGCTTCAAGGGCATGTCCTTCCTGCCGCTGTCGGTGGCCGAGTCGACCGAGTCGAAAGAGCTGCCCGAGCAGATCGACATCGTCACCGCGCTGCACGCCTGTAACACCGCCACCGACGACGCCATCGCCTTCGCGCTGAAGAAGAAGGCCAAGTTCATGGTGCTGGTGCCGTGCTGCCAGGCCGAAGTGGCCACGGTGCTGAAGAAGAACAAGGCCAAGCAGCTGAAAAGCCCGCTGACCGAAATCTGGCGTCACCCCATCCACACGCGCGAATTCGGCAGCCAGGTCACCAACGTGCTGCGCTGTTTGCAACTGGAGGCGCATGGCTACCACGTCAACGTGACCGAGCTGGTTGGCTGGGAGCACTCGATGAAAAATGAACTCATCATCGCCAGCTACAAAAACCTGCCGCGCCGCCGTCCGACGGAGCGCTTGCAGGAGGTGCTGGAGACGCTGGGACTGGAAGAAATGGGCAATCGCTTCTTTGCGGAGCAGTTAGCCAAAGCTGAATAGACGAAAAGGGCGGGAACATGAGTGAGCAGTGGATAGACCTTCGCAGTGACACCGTAACCCGCCCCAGTCCCGCCATGCTGGACGCGATGCGCGCCGCCGATACCGGTGACGACGTCTACGGCGACGACCCCACCGTCAACCTGCTGCAGGACACCGCCGCCGAATTGTTCGGCTTCGAAGCGGCCCTGTACGCGCCATCGGGCACCCAGTCCAACCTGATCGCGCTGCTGGCCCACTGCGGCCGCGGCGACGAATACATCGTCGGCCAGGAAGCGCACACCTACCGCTACGAAGGCGGCGGTGCGGCAGTGCTCGGCAGCATCCAGCCGCAGCCCTTGCCCAACCAGGCCGACGGCAGCGTCGCCATCGCCGACATCGAAGCGAACATCAAGCCGGACGACGTGCATTTCGCCCGTTCGCGCCTGCTGGCGCTGGAGAATACCATCGGCGGGCGCGTGCTGCCGGCGGCCTACGTGGCGCAAGCCACCGCCTACGCGCACCAGCGCGGCCTGGCCACGCACCTGGATGGCGCCCGCATCTGCAACGCCGCCGTGCAGCAGGGCCTCAGCCTGCGCGACGCGGTGCAGGGCTTCGACAGCGTGTCCGTGTGCCTGTCGAAAGGCCTGGGCGCGCCGGTCGGCTCGGTGCTGTGCGGTTCGCGCGCGCTGATCGGGCAGGGCAAGCGCTGGCGCAAGATGCTGGGCGGCGGCATGCGCCAGGCCGGCGTGATCGCGGCGGCCGGCCTGTACGCGCTGCAGCACAACGTGGGCCGCCTGGCGGAGGACCACGCCAACGCCGCCTTCCTGGCCGCCGAGCTGGCCAGGATCCCGGGCCTGAAAGTCAGCACCCCGCAAACCAATATCTTCTACGTGGACGTGCCGCCGCAGCACACGGCGGGCTTGCAGGCCGCCCTGCATGCCGCGCAGATCCGCGTCTCCATGGCGCCGCGCCTGCGCCTCGTCACCCATCTCGATGCGCCGCGCGCCGGCCTCGAACGCACGGCCGCCGTTTTCGCGGCCTATTTCAACAACTTATGACCGAACAAGACAACACCATCCGCCTCGCCAAACGCGTGGCGGACATGCTCCCATGCTCGCGCCGCGAGGCCGAGCTGTACATCGAAGGCGCCTTCGTGCGCGTGGACGGCGTGCTGGTCGAGGAGCCGGGCGCGCGCGTGGCGCCGGAACAGGCCGTGGAGCTGGACAAGGACGCCACGCTGCTGGAGATCGCCCCGGTCACCATCCTGCTCAACAAGCCGGCCGGCATCAGCGCCGGCATCGACAAGGAAGGCCCGCCGGTGTTCAGCCTGCTGAGCGAAGCCACCCGCGCCGAGTCCGCGCGCGGCGAACGCTTCCTCAAGCGCCACCTGGCCAACCTGTCGCTGGAATCGCCGCTGGAGACCATGGCCAGCGGCCTGGTGGTGCTGACGCAGGACTTCCGCATCACGCGCAAGCTGGGCGAAGGGCTGGAGCAGGAAATCATCGTGGAAGTGGAGGGCAGCATCGCCGACAACGGCCTGGCGCTGCTGAACCACGGCCTGCCGTACAACGGCAAGCCGCTGCCGCCGATCAAGGTCAGCTGGCAGAACGAGCAGCGCCTGCGCTTCGCGCTGAAGTCGCCCAAGCCGGGCCAGATCCAGCACATGTGCAAGCTGGTGGGCTTGAAAGTGGTGGCCATGAAGCGCATCCGCATCGGCCGCATCGCCATGTCCAGCCTGCCGCTCGGCGAGTGGCGCTACCTGCAGGGCTTCGAACGCTTCTGAACCGGGGGGCGGCCTGCAACGGCCGCACACAGCACTTTCAAGATCAGGCGGAGTTTGCCGCCTTGCGCATTTTGGTCCACTTGTAAGTCCAGGTGGCGAATTCATCGTCTCGTGGATCGTCCGCGTAGGACTCGACTCTTGGCGCCAGGTCTTTTCGCGAAGCCACTACCGTCACCCTGGTCCTGCCCAAGCCGAGCCTTTTCCTGCAATATCCTAGTGAGCGCGGACGATGTGTGAATGCACCCGTACGCCACAACTGATATCGCAGGCTAAGGCGAGTCAGGGCAAAGAGAAAAGGCAGCAGCGCGCAGATCGCGGCGAAGCCAGGTTCATGTGCCCAAAGCCAGCCAAGCACGGCCATTGGCAGCGACCCTAGCCACATATACATGGGATGGATGCCGCCGAGTTTGTAAAGCTGAAAGTTGGACAGATCCAGGCCCATCGCGCGCAGCTGGACCACAAGTTCAGGCAGGGCAAGGATACTGCGAGGGGTGTTCAGGTGGCAGAGAAAAACTGTGCCGCTTACGGCATCGCGTCCAACGAGCGCGGTGCAGGTCCCGATATATTGGGTATGAAGCACCCCGTCGCCATCGTTCAGTGTTCCGATAGCGTACTCATTCGTAATGACATCGACGGGCATGGTATTTCGTTCTGATGACTAACTGGCTGCACAGGGGCAGCGATGTTTGTCAGCTTGCTTGAGCGCTAACCGCTTTCTTCTCGGGTTTAGGCAGCTGCACCAGGCGGGTGCCGGCGAGGCGGTCGTGCAGGAACTGGCGGTCCTTGCTGAGGAAGGCCGTCAGCGACCAGGCGAGGATGCCGACGCCGATCGCGTTCAGCGCTTGCCAGCGGTTCAGGCTGAAGGCATAGTTCACCAGCAGCGCGGGCAGCACCCAGCCCCAGCTCAGCAAATAGCGCAGCGCGGCGATCTTGGGCGGCACGTGGGCGTGGCCCGGCAGCACCACCTTGATGCGCCAGGTGCGCATGGCCAGGGTCTGGCCTTGGCGCACCCATTGGTGGATAAAGTAGGCGCCCAGCACCAGGAAGGCCAGCATCTGGCGCATGTGCTCGGCCGTCTGCGTGTGCGACGCGCCGGAGGCGATTTCAAAGATCAGGAAGGGCAGGAACAGCGCCGCGAACGCCAGCAGCAGCTCGTACACCATGGAGATCAGGCGGCGTTTGACGGTCGGTGCGGGCTGGTCGAGCAGGGCGCTATTTGACATTGGCGGATGCGGGCTGGCTGTTCAGGGCGGTGCCGCTGGCTGCTGCCGGGACGGCGGCGGGCGCTGCGGCTGGCGGGATGGAGCCCGGCACGACGTTGGATGCGCCGGGCATCTGCGCGGCGCTGCCGCCTGCCGCGAGGCCGGCTGCCGGGCTGCCGGCATTGCCGGCGCTGCCTGGCACGGTGGCGCCAGGGGCGGCGCCCGGTGTACCCGGAACCAATGCCGCGCCCGGCGGCTTGGCCTTGATCGGCGCCACGACCGGCGCTTTGCTCTGGGTCGGCGTGGGCGGATTGGCGACCTGTTTCTTGGGCGCCTTGTCGGCCAGCTGTTTCTTTTGCTCTTCCGGCAGCTGCTGGTACTGCTCCCACTGGGCTGATTTCTGGCCCGGGGTGATCTTCTGCGTGCGGGCGAAGTTCTCGCGCACCTGGCGGCGCTGGTCGGGCGTCAGGCGCAGCCAGTCGCGCATGCGTTCGTGCACGCGCTGTTGCTCGTCCGGCTTCATCGAGGCGAAGCGGTTGGCGATTTCCAGCCATTTCTGCTTGCGCAGGCCTTCCAGTTTGTTCCACTCGGCCGACAGCGGCTCCAGCGCGCGCTGCTGCGCGGGCGTGAGGTCTTTCCACAGCGGCTTTTCCAGGGCGATGGGCGCGACGGCGTGCTTGCCGGGCGGGGCTGCGACAGGCGCCGCGGCAGGAGCAGGGCCGCTCTGCGCGGAGGCCACGGCGGCCCAGACCAATATCGCCACGCTGACGAGTTCACCCTTGTACTGGTACAGCGTAGTCCAGCTGATACGCGCCATCCTTATTGCTCGCGATTCTCAAGATAGGCGTTGAAGCCATGGTCAAGGTAGGCCGACAGCGGCAGTTCGTCCGACAGCACGGCCGCGTCCAGCTCGGCCAGTTCGGCGATGCGCTGCTGCTCTTCGTACTGGTACACGCCGACCATGCCGGCCACCAGGATCAGCATGGGCACGGCAACGCGCATGCGGCCCAGCCAGCTGAACGGGTTGCTGAAGAAGCCGCCGGCGCCGGAGGTGGCCAGTTCGGCTTGCGTCACGCGCACCGGCACGTGCGCCTTTTTACGGGCCATGGCGGCCTTGCGGGCGGCGGCCAGGCGATCGGTGGTCGAAGCCGGCAGGTCGTCCAGCTTCTCATTGAGTGCGTGGCGCACCCGATAGGCAAAGTTGAGGTCGTCGGTATTCATAGTTTAATTCCCTTGGCTTTGAGCGCTTCGGCGAGAGTGTGAGTTGCTCTTGAGCAATGTGTTTTCACGCTCCCTTCGGAACATCCCATCGCTTCAGCCGTTTCGGCCACGTCCAGATCATGTAAGTAACGCATAAGGAAGGCTTCCCGTTGACGCGCTGGAAGCTTTTGTACTTCGTCATCGATGGCGCTGAGGGTTTGCATGCGCTCGACCTTGTCGGCGCTGGACTCGGCGGCCTGGGAGCCCTGCTCGGCCTCGTACGATTCCAGTATATCAAAGTCGTCATGCTCGGCGCCGGAGGAGGAGCCCATGCCGGAGAACAGGCTGACCCAGGTGTTGCGCACCTTTTCGCGGCGGAAGTAGTCGAGGATGGTGGTCTGCAGGATGCGCTGGAACAGCATCGGCAGCTCGGCGGCCGGCTTGTCGCCGTATTTTTCGGCCAGCTTGATCATCGCGTCCTGCACGATGTCCAGGGCGCTTTCGTCCTTGCGTACCGCGTAGACGGCTTGTTTGAAGGCGCGCCGCTCGACGTTCTCGAGGAAGTCCGATAATTCTTTGTCTGTTGCCATGCGTCGGGGAGCGTACTGCGGGGGAGATGAACAGGCTGCATCCTAGCAAAAAACGGGCCTTTCCGCATGTTTTTACAGCTTGCCAACATGAAAATGCACCAGAACGGCAATCATTTTGAATGTTGCTCACAATTTTGCTTGACCAATTTGGTGCGGCGCAGTAACGTATAGATCGCTTTGCACACCACGAAGCCATTGGTTTTACCCGGCAGCACACAACGCTGCCATTGGTAACTCCCGCTTTCATTTGTCAGCAGTTTGCTCTAACCCGCGCCACAAGCGCGAGAGGTATGCACAACCGCGGCAGACACTCCGGCCAAACGAGTTGCGTTTAGCGCCACTTTGCACCGTATCTATGGGTACGCGAATAAGTGACGTGACCGCAGAAAGAAGGGACGCCAGGAGAACTGCCACGCATTGCATAGCTTCGCCAGGAAAGAGCATCCGATCAATCTCCTATGGACCTTGAAAGGAATGTTTCATGAACACCGAAGCAAATGCACCCATCACGGGCGCAGAGATACTCGTTCGCTGTTTGGCTGAGGAAGGCGTAGAACACGTCTTTGGCTACCCGGGCGGCGCAGTGCTCTACATTTACGACGCCATCTTCAAGCAGGACAAATTCCAGCACGTCCTCGTTCGCCACGAGCAGGCCGCCATCCATGCCGCTGACGCGTATTCGCGTTGCTCGCAAAAGGTGGGCGTTGCGCTGGTGACTTCCGGCCCAGGTGTGACCAATGCCGTTACCGGCCTGTCCACCGCCTACATGGATTCCATCCCCATGGTCGTGATCTCGGGCCAGGTGCCCAGCCACGCCATCGGCCAGGACGCCTTCCAGGAATGCGACACCGTGGGCATCACCCGCCCCGTGGTCAAGCACAACTTCCTGGTCAAGGATGTGAAAGACCTGGCGGAAACCGTCAAGAAAGCATTCTTTATCGCCCGTACCGGCCGTCCCGGTCCCGTGCTGGTCGATATCCCTAAAGACATCAGCATGCACAAGGCGCCGTACTCCTATCCCAAGGAGATCGAAATGCGCTCGTACAAGCCAGTGGACAAGGGCCATTCCGGCCAGATCCGCAAGGCGGTGCAACTGCTGCTGCAAGCCGAACGCCCGATGATCTATACCGGCGGCGGCGTGATCCTGGCCAACGCCTCGCCCGAGCTGAACAAGCTGGTCGACAAGCTGGGCTTCCCGGTCACCAATACGCTGATGGGCCTGGGCGCCTACCGCGCCTCCGACGAGAAATTCGTCGGCATGCCCGGCATGCACGGCACCTACGAAGCGAACATGGCGATGCAGAACTGCGACGTGCTGATCGCCATCGGCGCCCGCTTTGACGACCGCGTGATCGGCAACCCGAAACACTTCGCCACCAACCCGCGCAAGATCATCCACGTGGACATCGATCCATCGTCGATCTCCAAGCGCGTCAAGGTCGATATTCCTATCGTCGGCAACGTCAAGGACGTGCTGGTCGAGTTCCTGGCCCAGCTGGACGCTTCCGAGCAGAAGCCGAATCCGGCCGTCTCGAACTGGTGGAAACAGATCAATGAATGGCGCGGCAAGGACTGCCTGAAGTACAGCGGTTCGGACCTGGTCATCAAGCCGCAGGACGTGGTTGAAAAACTGTGGCAGGTCACCGGCGGCGACGCTTACGTCACCTCCGACGTCGGCCAGCACCAGATGTGGGCTGCGCAGTACTACAAGTTCGACAAGCCGCGCCGCTGGATCAATTCCGGCGGCCTGGGCACCATGGGTGTGGGCCTGCCGTACGCCATGGGCGTGCAGATGGCCAATCCGGACGCCACCGTCGCCTGCATCACCGGCGAAGGCTCGATCCAGATGAACATCCAGGAACTGGCGACCTGCAAGCAGTATCACCTGACGCCGAAGATCATCCTGTTGAACAACCGCTTCCTGGGCATGGTGCGCCAGTGGCAGCAGATCGACTACGGTTCGCGCTACTCCGAGTCCTACATGGATTCGCTGCCGGACTTCGAGAAGCTGGCCGAGGCCTATGGCCACGTCGGCATGCGCATTGAAAAGCCGGGCGACGTCGAGAACGCGCTCAAGGACGCCTTCCGTATGAAGGACAAGCTGGTCTTCATGAATTTCATTACCGACCAGAGCGAGAATGTGTGGCCGATGGTGAAGGCAGGCAAAGGCCTCTCCGAAATGCTCTTGGGTTCGGAGGATCTGTAATGCGACATATTATTTCTGTATTGCTGGAAAACGAAGCCGGTGCGCTGTCCCGCGTGGTGGGCCTGTTCTCGGCCCGCGGCTACAACATCGAAACGCTGACCGTGGCGCCGACCGAAGACGCGACCCTGTCGCGCATGACCATCGTCACCACCGGCTCGGACGACATCATCGAGCAGATCACCAAGCACCTCAATCGCCTGATTGAAGTGGTCAAGGTGGTCGACCTGACCGAAGGCCAGCACATCGAGCGCGAGCTGATGCTGATCAAGGTGCGGGCGGTGGGCAAGGAGCGCGAGGAAATGAAGCGCACCGCCGACATCTTCCGCGGCCGCATCATCGACGTCACCGAAAAGACTTACACCATCGAGCTGACGGGCGCCAAGAGCAAGCTGGACGCCTTCATCGATTCGATCGACCGCACCTCGATCCTGGAGACCGTCCGTACCGGCGGCTCGGGCATCGGACGCGGCGAGCGCATCCTCAAGGTTTAAGTCTCAATAAAAATCAATCAAGTATTTCACCGAATATCTCACCAAGGAATGACCATGAAAGTTTTCTACGATAAAGACGCCGACATCTCCCTGATCAAGGGTAAAAACGTAGCCATCATCGGCTACGGCTCGCAGGGCCATGCGCACGCGCAGAACCTGACCGACTCCGGCGTGAACGTCACCGTCGGCCTGCGCAAAGGCGGCGCCTCGTGGCAGAAAGTAGAAGCAGCCGGCATCAAAGTGGCTGAAGTGAACGACGCCGTCAAAGCGGCCGACGTCATCATGATCCTGCTGCCGGACGAAAACATCGCCCAGGTCTACAACGAAAACGTGGCGCCAAACGCCAAGCAGGGCGCAGTGCTGGCCTTCGCGCACGGCTTCAACGTGCACTACGGCCAAGTCGTGCCACGCGCCGACCTGGACGTGATCATGGTTGCCCCTAAAGCTCCAGGCCACACCGTGCGCGGCACCTACCGCCAGGGTGGCGGCGTGCCGCACCTGATCGCCGTGTACCAGGACAAGTCCGGCAACGCCCGCGACATCGCCCTGTCGTACGCTTCGGCCAACGGCGGCGGCAAGGCCGGCATCATCGAAACCAACTTCCGCGAAGAAACCGAGACCGACCTGTTCGGCGAACAGGCTGTCCTGTGCGGCGGCGCCGTTGAGCTGATCAAGGCTGGCTTCGAAACCCTGACCGAAGCGGGCTACGCTCCGGAAATGGCCTACTTCGAGTGCCTGCACGAACTGAAGCTGATCGTCGACCTGATCTACGAAGGCGGCATCGCCAACATGAACTACTCGATCTCGAACAACGCCGAATACGGCGAGTACGTGACCGGCCCGAAAGTGGTGACCTCGGCAACGAAAGAAGCAATGCGCCAGTGCCTGAAGGACATCCAGACCGGCGAATACGCGAAGAGCTTCATCCTGGAAAACAAGGCCGGCGCCCCGACCCTGATTTCCCGCCGCCGCCTGACCGCCGAGCACCCGATCGAAGAAGTGGGCGCCAAGTTGCGCGCCATGATGCCTTGGATCGCGAAAAACAAGCTGGTCGACCAGTCGAAAAACTAACAAGCAAAGCGCCGGGCATCCGGCGCCTTGGTTCATGCACCCTATAAGTTCCCGAACTTATAGGGTGTTTTCATTTCTGCAGGGCGGTTATCGCCGACCGACTGCAGCATCCATGCGCGGAACGCTGCGATCTTGGGCTGGCTCTGCGTGGCCTCGGGGCAGACCAGGTAATACGCGAACTCCTCGACCTGGCGGGCCTCGAGCAACTGGAGCAGCGTGCCGTCGGCAAGCTGGCTGGTGATCATGGCGGCCGGCAGCAGGCCGGCGCCCTGGCCGGCTTGTATCGCGTCCAGCAACAGCCCCGTGTCATTGAACGACGGCCCGCGCGGCGGCTTGCTGTCGTGCACTGCATTGGCTGCATACCAGGCTGCCCACGCCTTGCGCTCGGCGTCATGCACCTTCGGCCAGTCCACCAGGTCCGCAGCGGCGGCAGGCATGCCCCGGCCCGCAAGCAGCGACGGCGCTGCGACGGCAACCATTTCAACGGCCACCACCCGGTCGCTGCGCAGCCCGGCATAGCGTCCCAGGCCATGCCGCACGCTGACGTCGATTGCTTCGCGGGAGAAGTCCGCCAGTGTGCTGCTGGCGATGACCTGCAGGTCGATGTCGGGATGCGCATCCTGGAATGACTTCATCCTGGGCACCAGCCACGCGGAAGCGAAGAATGGCGTGACGCTGACGGTCAGCAGGCCGCTTCCGGCGGCCGGGGCCGCGACCCGGCGCGACGCCTCCGCGATCTGGCGCAGCGCATTGCGGATCGGCGGCAGGTAGTCGCGGCCGCTGTCCGTCAGGTAGATGCCGCGCGTCACCCGCTCAAACAGCTTCACGCCGAGATGGCGCTCCAGGCCCTTGAGCATCTGGCTGACGGCGCCGGGCGTGACGCACAACTCTTCCGCCGCCAATTTCACGGACAGGTGGCGGGCGGCTGCGTCGAAAGCCTTGAGTGCGTTCAAAGGCGGAAGGCGTTGTGTCATGGGTTAGAAAAACTAAAGTATGCTGTGTAAATATTCTCGTTTGTAGGCCTTATCCGCCTGCGATAGCATCCATCACTATCCGAACGATGCCAAGCCGGTATGCTTAAGTATATCTGCCGCATGAAAAAACCCCAACCGATGCGAAGAGGACGACATGGTGGACGACACGGCTGACAATCAAATGTGGGACCTGATCGCTGTAGGCGAGCGCATCGCCGCCGGCGAGCTGAGCGCGCGAACGGTGACCGAAGCACAGCTTGGCCGCATAGCCAAGCTTGATGGGCAGTTGCATGCTTATGCCCAGGTACTGGCGGACACGGCGCTGGCGCAGGCGGACGCCGCCGACAGGGAGATCGCCGCCGGCCTGCGCCGCGGTCCGCTGCATGGCGTGCCGCTGGCCGTCAAGGACCTGTGCTGGATCGAGGGTGTGCCGACCGCTGCGGGGACCGCTGTCCACCGGCACTTTCTTCCACCCACGGACTCAACCGTTGTGCGCCGGCTCAAGGAAGCCGGTGCCGTGTTGCTCGGCAAGACGCAGCTCACCGAGGGCGCCTATTCCGACTATCATCCGTCCGTCACGCCGGTGGTCAACCCGTGGAACAAGGACTACTGGGCCGGCATTTCTTCCAGCGGCTCCGCAGTCGCTGTCGCCGCCGGTCTTTGCTACGGTGCCATCGCGTCCGATACCGGCGGATCGATACGCTGGCCCTCGGCGGCCAACGGGGTCACCGGGCTGAAGCCGAGCTGGGGCCGCGTCAGCCGCCATGGCGTATTCGAACTGGCCGCCTCGCTCGACCATGTCGGCGCGATTGCGCGCACCGCAGCCGATACGGGCGCCATCCTGGCCGCCATCGCGGGCCGCGACGACGCCGACCCCACCGCCGCTCCGGCGCCGCTGCCCGCTCCTGCGGACGCCGCACTGCTTGGCGCGCAAGGCTTGCGCATCGGCATCGACCCGCACTGGAACAGCGAAGGCGTCGAACCGCAGACGCGCGGGGCGCTGGCCGCCGCCGCGCAAACCTTCAGCGCGCTGGGCGCCACGCTGGTGGAGGTCGTGTTTCCGGACGCCACCCGGATCGTGCACGACTGGGTGAGCAATTGCGCCGTCGAGGCGGCGGTAGCGCACGAGGCCGGCTATGCGGCGCACAAGCAGTTGTATGGGCCGATACTGTCGCAGGTGATCGACGCGGGACGCGCCGTCCCGGGGCTGGACTACCAGAAAATCCTGTTGCGGCGTGCTGCATTCCGTGGCCGCGTCGAAGCGCTGTTTTCAGATGTGGACCTGGTGCTGACGCCGGTCCAGCCATTCGCGCCGCTCAGCCTGGCGACGGTGGCAACGCTGGGCGAGCAGCCGCAACTGATAGCCGCTCTGCAGCGTTACACCTGCCCGTTCAATATGAGCGGTCACCCCGCGCTGACTTTCCCGGCGGGGATGGCGCAAGACGGCTTGCCCATCGGCTTGCAGCTGGTGGCCGCCAATTTCGGCGAACAGACGCTGCTGCGCGCAGGTATCGCATTCCAGTCGGCCACCGGCTGGCACCGGCGGCGTCCGCCGCTGCCGGATACGGGCGCGCCCGCCGTGGCGCAAGGACAATGATCATGCCTTCGCCAGACACGGCCGTCTCCGGAATATTTCATGGCTGGATTGTGGTCGCCGCCGCCTTCGTCGTCACCTTTGTCGGCTTCGGCAGCGCCTACAGTTTCGCATCGTTTCTCGCCGCCTTCCAGGCCGAGTTCGGCGCATCGCGCGGCTCGGTGTCGCTGGTGTTTTCGCTTGCCGGATTCCTGTACTTCGCCCTCGGCCCCATTTCCGGCCCGCTCGCGGACCGCTGGGGTGTGAGGGTGCTGACGGCCGCCGGGATGGCGCTGCTGGGCCTGGGCCTGATTCTTGCGGGCCGCGCAAGCACGCTGATGCAAGTCTACCTGGCCTACGGACTGGGCGTCGGACTGGGCGTGGGCTGCGCCTATGTGCCGGCGCTGGGCGCCGTGCAGCGCTGGTTCGTCCAGCGGCGCGGCCTGGCCTCCGGCCTGGCGGTCAGCGGCATCGGCGTCGGAACCCTGGTCCTGCCGCCGCTGGCCACCTGGCTCATCGCTCAGCTCGAATGGCGCAACGCCTACCTCGTCCTGGGCGTGCTGGCGGTGGTGCTGGGCGGTGCGGCTGCATGGTTCATGGAAGGCGACCCGGCATCCCGGGGGCTGCATCCGGATGGCCAGCGTCCGGCAGCGGGTTCAGTGCCGCGCCGGCAGGAAGGCCTGAGTGTGCGCGAAGCCATGCGGACACGGCCGTTTCGCGGGCTCTACATCGCATGCCTGGTCGGCTCGCTGGGCGTGTTCGTCCCGTTCGTCCACCTGCTGCCTTATGCGGTCGAGCATGGCGTACCGGCTACTGCCGCCGCATGGCTGCTGGGAGCCATCGGCGTGGGCAGCACGGCCGGCCGCTTCTTGCTGGGCGGGATGGCCGACAAGGTTGGCCGGGAACGCTTCCTGATCGCCATGCATCTGGGGATGGCGGCAGCGCTTGCGATCTGGGCCGCCAGCGGCACCTGGCTGGCGCTGGCAGCGTTCGCACTGGTTTTCGGCCTGTTCTATGGCGGCTGGGTGGCCGTGCTGCCGGCGGTCGTGGCCGACCTATTTGGCGCCAAGCACGTTGGCGCCGTGATTGGCGTGCTGTACACAAGCGTGGCGATCGGCACGCTGGCCGGACCCAGCAGCGCCGGCTTCCTGCACGACGTTTTGCACGACGACTTGCTGACGATAATCGCATGTTCTGCGGCTAACGTCATCGCCGCTGCGGTGCTGGCCGTCGTGCTGAAGAAGCCGTTGGCCGGCGCCGGCCCAGGCTCGTGATAGGGCGTGCGTATTCCTGGGGGAGGGGAGCAGTTTGGCAGGCTGGGCATGGCGCGGGCAATTGCATACTCGTCCACATTCTCCATTAAGCAGGAATGTGACATTTGCTGTCTCGTGCGCACACCTGCTGTGTTTGGACGGGCTACGTACACGCCGCGCGTGCACTTTCCGTATCAGCATGCTATCCTTCTACACAGCAATAGTTAGTTTCCCCCGAGCCCCACTCCCGCTCAAGCAATTGAATTCTCGTGCCGCCTCCGGCACGTGCCAGTGCCCC
This sequence comes from Massilia sp. NBRC 108631, assembly GCF_059704565.1. Taxonomy (NCBI): domain Bacteria; kingdom Pseudomonadati; phylum Pseudomonadota; class Betaproteobacteria; order Burkholderiales; family Oxalobacteraceae; genus Massilia; species Massilia sp. NBRC 108631. Next base: position 28,218 of record NZ_BAAKJE010000303.1, on the reverse strand, counting down.
GTCCCGCATTGATTACCCGCCCGCCGCCGCTGCCGCGTCTGCGTGCGCCATATCGACACCTGACCGGACCAGCCATGACCATTTTCTGCTGCCAGACCGAAGCGAACCGCCTTGACGCGCTGTACAAGCTGCGCCTGCTCGATACCCCTCCCTGTGAAGCCTTCGACCGCATCACGCGCATGGCCGCGCGCGTGTTCGACCTGCCCATTGCCGCCGTGTCGCTCACCGACGTCGACCGCCAGTGGTTCAAGTCGCGCGTGGGCGTCGAGCACACCTCGATCCCGCGCTTGCAGGCGCCCTGTGGCACAGTGGCCGATACTTCCGGCGTGCTGGTGATTCCCGATTTGCTGGAAAACGATGCATTCCGCGACAGCCCGCTGGCCGCCAGCGGCGTGCGTTACTACGCCGGCGCGCCGCTGATCACGGCGGACGGCCACTGCCTGGGCGCCATGTGCGTGCTGGGCCTGGCGCCGCGCCACACCACGCAGGAGGAAATCGCCTACCTGTCCGACCTGGCCGCCATGGTGATGGCGCAGATCGAGCTGCGGCATGCGGTGGGCCGTGTCGACGCGCGCAGCGGCTTGCCCAACCGTAACCAGTTCATCGAAGACTTCCAGGACATGCAGCGCGACAGCCCGCCCGATGAACTGCGGCTGGTGGCGGTGATCAACCTGGCCACGCCGGAGCAGCTGGACAGCGCAGCACGCGTCAAGAGCTCCTCTTACCTGGACGAACTGGTGAACGAGGCGGCGCAGTGGATGCGCAGCCAGCTGGGGCTGAGCCGCAGGGTGTACCACGTCGGCGACGCGCAGTTTGCGCTGTTCGCGCCGCCCTGCATGACGGTGGAGGACTATGTGCCGGTGCTGAAGGAGAAACTGCGCCGCGCGGCCGGTCTCGCCAGCTCGCGCCATATCGCCACGCCGTCGGTGGGCGTGGCGCCGTTCGTGCTGGGCGGGGCGAATTGCCTGGACGTGCTGCGCACGGCCCAGAGCGCGGCGCATGACGCGATCGGCCAGCCTGGCAGCATCGCGGTCTACTCGCGCAGCGAAGACGCGGCCTGCCAGCGCCGCTTCCTGCTGCTCAATGAATTCGGCGGCGCGCTGGAAAGCGGCGGCCAGTTGCACCTGGTGTTCCAGCCGCGCGTGGACCTGGAAACCGGGAATTGCGTGGGTGCCGAAGCGCTGCTGCGCTGGAAACACCCGGAGCTGGGCAACCTGTCGCCCGGCGAATTCATCCCGGTGGTCGAGCGTTCGGGGCTGGCGCAGGCCACCACCGCCTGGGTGCTGAACGCGGCGCTGCGGCAGCAGCGCCTGTGGCGCCACGCCGGGCTGGACTTGCTGCTGTCGATCAATGTGTCGGCGGCCAATTTGCTGGAGCCGGATTTTGTGGCCCAGGTCGAGCACGGTTTGCACATGTATGACTTGCCGGCCTCCTGCCTGGAGCTGGAAATCACGGAAAGCGCCATCATGTCGCATCCGGGACGCGCCCACGCCACGCTGGAGGCCATTGCCGCCATCGGCGTGCGGCTGGCCATCGACGATTTCGGCACCGGCTACAGCAGCCTGTCGTACTTGCAGAACATGCCGGCCGACGTGGTCAAGATCGACCAGTCCTTCATCATCGGCCTGGAGGACGACCAGCGCAAGCAGTCGCTGGTGACCACCATGATTTCGCTGACGCGCGACCTCGGCCACCGGGTGGTGGCGGAAGGCGTGGAATGCGGCGAAGTGCACACCTTCCTGAAGCTGGCAGGCTGCGACGAGGCGCAGGGCTATCTGTTTGCGCGGCCATTGGAGGCGGCCAGTTTCCAGGCATGGTGCGGCGGCAAGGTGGCGCCGCACAGCCAGGGGCGCTTGCTGCGCGCGCTGGCCTGAGGTTCGCGGTCTAGCCGAACAGCTTGCCCTTGAGCAGGCTGATGCCTTGCGCCACCATGTCGTCCTGCGGCACGGCGCCGTGCGGCGTCAGCTGGTCGATGATTTGCGGCAGCAGCTGGGCCAGGCCGGTGCTGGCGTGTTCCGGCTCCAGGCCGGCCTGCTGGGCAATCTGCGCCAGCTGGCCAGCGCCCAGCGCGTCCATGATCTGGTTGCCCGACACGGCCTGGTTCTCGCCGGTACCTACCCAGGACGCGACCTGGTCGCCCAGGCCGCTGGCCTGGAGTTTCTGCAGCAGCCCCTGCAGGCCGCCGGCCTGGTCGATCAGGCCTATCACGCTGCCGATCAAGTCGCCTTGCGGCACCGGGTCCTGTTTCTGTGCGCCCAGCGAGCCGAGCACTTGTCCTGCGAGTTGATCGAGTAATCCCATGATGGTTCTCCGGTTGACCGCATTGAGGGGTGATGCAGGGTGTTGTTCATATTATCACGCTGAAAAAATTCCGCACTGTTACAAACGCTCACTTAGTTGTGCTTGGAGCATCGCTATTTTCGGGTAAAGTTGCTCCACGATTTAACCAAGGAGCAACACAATGACCGCCAAGAAGACCATCCTCGCCGCCGCCATGCTGATACTGGGCGCCCACGCACAAGCGCAGGCTCAGCAAACCCCGACCAGCGGCACCCTGGTCATCGTTCCCGCCCAGGGCGAAGTGCGCGCCAATAACGACCAGGCCGTCGCCACGCTGGCCATCGAAGAGCAGGACAAGGACAAGGCCGCCGCCGCCTCGCGCGTGAACCAGAAGATGAAGCAGGGCCTGGATATCGTGAAGAAGGAAGATCCGCAGGCCAGCCTGAAAACCCAGGGTTACTACACCTATCCGGTGTACCCGGAAGACCGCCCGGTCGCGCCGGGCGCCGCGCCCAAACCGCGTGTGCCGACCGCCTGGCGCGTGGGCCAGTACCTGCAAGTGACCACCACCAATCTCGACAAGCTGCCGAAAACCGTGGCCGCCGCGCAGAAGGTGCTGACCCTGAACAACCTGAACTTCGGCCTGTCGCCGGCCGCCACCAGGAAGCTGGACGAGCAGCGCATCGCCGCCACCTACCAGAACCTGAACGAGCGCATCGCCGCGATCGCCAACGCCATGGGCCGCAAGGTCAGCGACGCCACGCTGGACACGGTGGACTTCGAAGGCTCCGGCGCCTACGCCCGCGAAGCGATGGCCGCGCAAGCGCCCATGATGATGATGCGCGGCAAAGCCATGGACAGCGCGGAAGTGTCCGAGCCGAGTTTCGAACCCGGCGAGACCACGCTGGAGATGCGTGTTGTCGGCAAAGTCAAGTTCAAGTAAGCAGAGCGTCGTTGTCAGTTCATTTCTTTTGCTGCGGTGTCCCTTATATAATAGGGTGGAACAATGTACTCACCCGCAGCACTAGAAATGGAACCCAATGGCAAATTTCCCCCGTCGCAGACCTAAGAATGGCGTAGCACCGGCCAAGCCCAAGAACTCGCGTTTTGCACGGTTCGCGCGCAAGGCCCGGGGCGAGGGCGGCGGCGACCGTCCGCGTTCGCGCGGCATCTACCTGCTGCCCAACGCCTTCACGACGGGAGCGCTGTTCTGCGGTTTCTACGCCATCGTCATGGCCATGAACCAGCGTTTCGAGCACGCCGCCTGGGCTATCTTCATCGCCATGGTGCTCGACGGCCTGGATGGCCGCATCGCGCGCCTGACCAATACGCAAAGCGAATTCGGCGCCCAGTACGACTCCCTGTCGGACATGGTGTCTTTCGGCGCCGCGCCGGCGCTGGTGATCTATGAATGGTCGCTGCGCGGCATGGGCAAGCTGGGCTGGATCGCCGCCTTCGTTTACTGCGCCGGCGCCGCGCTGCGCCTGGCCCGTTTCAACACCAATATCGAAGTGGTGGACAAGCGCTTCTTCCAGGGCTTGCCCAGCCCTGCGGCGGCGGCCATTGTCGGCGGCTTCGTGCTGCTGATGGTGGATCTGGAGATGCCGGGCCTGCAGCTGGCCTGGACCTCGTTCGCCATCGCTCTGTTCGCGGGCCTGACCATGGTGACCAACGTGCCGTTCTACAGCTTCAAGGACGTCAATTTCCGCAAGTCGGTGCCGTTTATCGCGGTGTTCCTGATTGCGCTGTTCTTCGCGCTGGTGTCGATCGATCCGCCCAAGGTATTGTTCCCGCTGTTTATTGCATACGGCCTGTCCGGCTACCTGGTGTCGTTCTGGCGCCTGGCCAAGGGCAAGCCGGTGAGCATCATCCAGACCGACGAAGAGCCGGTCGACGAAAGCGAACGCCGCTAGCAAGCGCAGATGTGATGCAGGCGGTTCCATCCCAGCCATAAGGAGAATTCGTTATGAGCCTTAGCAACCGCCTCATCATTTTCGACACCACCCTGCGCGACGGCGAGCAATCGCCCGGCGCGTCCATGACGCGTGAAGAGAAGTTGCGCATCGCCAAGCAGCTTGAGCGGCTGAAGGTGGACGTGATCGAAGCCGGCTTCGCCGCCGCCTCGCAGGGCGATTTCGAATCCATCAAGGCCATCGCCTCCCATGTGCGCGAATCGACCGTCTGTTCACTGTCGCGCGCCAACGACCGCGACATCGCCCGGGCCGCCGAGGCGCTGGCGCCCGCCGAACGCAAGCGCATCCACACCTTCATCGCCACCTCGCCGCTGCACATGCAGATGAAGCTGCGGATGGAGCCCGAGCAGGTGCTGGAGCAGGCCAAACTGGCCGTGCGCTTCGCCCGCAACCACACCGACGACATTGAATTCAGCCCGGAAGACGGCAGCCGCTCGGAAGAGGACTTCCTGTGCCGCGTGCTGGAGGGCGTGATCGCCGAGGGCGCCACCACCATCAACTTCCCGGACACGGTAGGCTACGCGGTGCCGGAAATGTTCGGCGCCACCATCAAGCGCCTGCGCGAGCGCATTCCCAATTCCGACAAGGCCGTGTGGTCGGTGCACTGTCACAATGACCTGGGCCTGGCCGTGGCCAACTCGCTGGCCGGCGTGATGATAGGCGGCGCGCGCCAGATCGAATGCACCATCAACGGCCTGGGCGAACGGGCCGGCAACACCGCGCTGGAAGAGGTGGTGATGGCGCTGCGCACGCGGCAGGCGTATTACAACCTGACGGTGGGCATCGACACCACGCAGATCGTTGCCGCCTCCAAGATGGTGTCGCAGATCACCGGCTTCGCGGTGCAGCCTAACAAGGCCGTGGTGGGCGCCAACGCTTTCGCGCACGCCTCCGGCATTCACCAGGATGGCATCCTGAAGGCGCGCGAAACCTATGAGATCATGCGCGCCGAGGACGTAGGCTGGACCGCCAACAAGATTGTGCTGGGCAAGCTGTCCGGCCGCAACGCCTTCAAGCAGCGGCTGCAGGAGCTGGGCATCGAGATGGAGTCGGAAGCCGAGGTCAACGCCGCCTTCGGCCGCTTCAAGGAACTGGCAGACCGCAAGTCCGAGATCTTCGACGAAGACATCATGGCGCTGGTGGCGGACGAGGAAGTGGCGCAGGAAAACGAGTACTACCGTTTCGTGTCGCTGGCGCAGCGCTCCGAAACCGGCGAGACGCCGCACGCCAAGGTGGTGTTCTCCATGGACGGCAAGGAGCGCAGCTGCGAAGGGCAGGGCGACGGGCCGGTGGACGCCATGGTCAACGCGATCGAGAGCCAGGCCAAATCGGGCGCCGAGCTGGTGCTGTTCTCCATCAACGCCATCAGCACCGGCACCCAGTCGCAGGGCGAGGTGACGATGCGGCTGTCAAATGCCGGGCGCATCGTCAACGGCGTCGGCTCGGACCCGGACATCGTGGTGGCCTCGGCCAAGGCTTACCTGTCCGGCCTGAACAAGCTGCATTCCAAGATCGAGCGCGTGAACCCGCAAACCGAGTAAGGCCGGGGGCTGACCTCGGGGGCAAGACACACTAGGGCTAGCGGAAGAAGCGCGGCTTTTCTTCGTAGGCCGGGTCGGGCCCGGCCATCATTTCGCGCACGATGCCGGCCTGGTCGAAGTGCACGTGCATCAAGGAATTCCATACGCCGGACTGCTTGTAGCGGTAGGACCAGACCGTGAGGTCGCGCAGCGACAAATAGCTCGTCTCGGCCGGATGGCCGATGGTGCGCAGCACCTCGTCGCGCGTGGCGAGGCCGACTTTCAAGGTGGCGAATTTTTCGTCCGTCAGCACCTGTTCGTACGATTTCAGCCCGCCGTCCGGCCCGAAGCGGGCCATCCAGGCGTATTGCCCGAAGGGCTGGGTGGTGTATTCCAGTACCGTGTCCCCGCCCACCGGATAGACGGCGGTGGGCCGGCCCAGCTTGGCCTGGACCGCATCCATGCGCTCGCCGATGGCAGGCGGCGGGCCGCCCAGGCCGGCGCACGCGGCCAGCAGCACCGGCAGCAGAAATGCCGCGGCTAGTCGTTTGATGGTCATGTCATTCACCGAGTTGTGTTATGAGGATTGTAAGCCGCCGGCGCGCGGCGCGTCGCCTCCCTGGTATCGGTAGGACTCCTGCATAAATTGGGTTTGCACCGTATAATCGTGGCTGGACGACGGGAGGCGCCATGCATGCAATCACAGCGTTATTGACGGGCAAGGCGGTAGCGCTGGGGCAGGGCGTGTCCACCGGCATTGCCAAGCTGCCTGCCGGCGGCCCATTATGGCTGGCGGCGGACGGCCTGCGCGGCGACGAGCAGGGCGACCGCCAGTACCACGGCGGCCCGGAGAAGGCGCTGCATCACTATGCGCTGGAACATTATCCGCACTGGCGCGGCCGCTTCGGCGCCGCCGCGCCGCTGCAGGGGCCGGGCGCATTCGGCGAAAATATCGCCACGCTGGGCATGACGGAGCGGGACGTCCATGTCGGCGACGTGTACCGCGTCGGCACGGCGCTGGTGCAGGTGTCGCAGGGGCGCCAGCCTTGCTGGAAGCTGAACTTGCGCTTCGGCCAGCCGGATGCCGCGCGCGCGGTGCAGGATTCGGGGTTGACCGGCTGGTACTACCGCGTGCTGCGCCCAGGCTGGATCGCCCCGGCAGACTTGCTGGAATTGCAAGAGCGACCACTGCCGGACTGGCCGCTGGCGCGGCTGATCGCGGCTTTGTTCCTGCTGCCGCGTCCGGCCGGCGAGGGCGCCGCGGCTGGCCGGCCCGGCGCTGCGGCCTGGTGTGCCGAATGGCAGGCCGCTGCCGCGCTGGCGCCGCTGGCCGAGAACTGGCGCGCCAATTTCCGCCTGCGCCTGGAGCGCGGCGGAGTGGAAGACTGGAGCCGCAGGCTGGACACGCCCAATACTTTCTAGCCACCGCCGTCCAAATCCGTTATACTCGCGGGTCTGGTCTTTGGATCAGCTTCTTAAATCGTAATCACGGTGCGCAGGGTTCAGACTCCGCATACCGCATGTGAAAGGTAATATCATGACCGTAGAAAACATCAACAAAGCCGCGATCATCGCGGACAACGCACGTGGCCAGAACGACACCGGCTCCCCAGAAGTTCAAGTTGCGCTGCTGACCGCACGCATCAACGAACTGAACGGTCACTTCAAAGCCCACAGCAAGGATCACCACAGCCGTCGTGGCCTGATCATGATGGTTAACCGTCGTAAATCGCTGCTGTCCTACCTGAAGAACAAAGATGCAACCCGTTACCGCGACCTGATCGCTAAACTGGGCCTGCGTAAGTAATCTTTGTACGTCCCGGCTTGAGCCGAAATGCCTGCGTCAGTTCTCTGCCGCGGGCATTTTGTCATTCTGAGCCGGGAAAATAGGGCAATCCGGCAATACCTGTAGCAACGCAGTAAGTGGCAAACAAGCAGAAAACAAGCAGAAAATAAGCAGTAAAGGCGGCGGCCCCGGCCGTCGTCTGTGGTGAGGTGAACGACAGCTCCTGAAAATCTGTCGGCAAATAGAAAGGGATTACCCATGTTTAACAAAGTTACGAAAACCTTCCAGTACGGCCAACACACCGTAACCCTGGAAACCGGCGAGATCGCTCGCCAGGCATCCGGCGCGGTGATGGTGTCGATCGAAGACACCGTCGTGCTGGCAACCGTCGTGGCGCGCAAGGAAGCCAAGCCTGGCCAGGACTTCTTCCCGCTGACCGTTGACTACCTTGAAAAGACTTACGCAGCCGGTAAAATCCCGGGCGGCTTCTTCAAGCGCGAAGGCCGTCCTTCCGAAAAAGAAACCCTGACTTCCCGCCTGATCGACCGTCCTATCCGCCCTCTGTTCCCGGAAGGCTACATGAACGAAGTGCAAGTGATCATTCACGTGCTGTCGGTCAATCCTGAAATCGATCCTGACATCGCTTCGATGATCGGCGCCTCCGCTGCCCTGTGCGTAGCCGGCGTACCGTTCAACGGCCCGATCGGCGCCGCCCGCGTGGGTTACGCCAATGGCCAGTACATCCTGAACCCGACCACCACCCAGCTGAAGACCTCGCAGATGGACCTGGTTGTGGCCGGTACCGAAACCGCCGTGCTGATGGTGGAATCGGAAGCGCAGCAGCTGTCCGAAGAAATCATGCTGGGCGCCGTGGTCTTTGGCCACACCGAAATGAAAGCAGTCATCGACGCGATCCACGACCTGGTGCGCGACGGCGGCAAGCCTGAAGTGCAGTGGTCGCCGGCGCCGAAGAACGAAGCGCTGATCGCCAAAGTGGCGCAGTTCGCCGAATCGAAGATTCGCGCAGCCTATCAGACCAAAGACAAGCAAGCCCGCACCGACAAGCTGCGCGCCATGTCCGCCGAAGTGGTGGCCGACCTGGCCGCCGACGCAGCGGCCAACGGCGCCGACGCGCCGGACGGCGTGGAAGTTGGCAACATCCTGTTCGACATGGAAGCCAAGGTTGTGCGTTCGCAGATCCTGGAAGGCGAGCCACGCATCGACGGCCGCGACACCCGCACCGTGCGTCCGATCGCGATCCGCACCTCGGTACTGCCGCGCACCCACGGTTCGGCCCTGTTCACCCGCGGCGAAACCCAGGCACTGGTGGTCGCGACGCTGGGCACCGCCCGCGATTCGCAGAAGATCGACGCGCTGATGGGCGAGTACACCGACGACTTCATGCTGCACTACAACATGCCTCCGTTCGCCACCGGCGAAACCGGCCGCGTCGGTACGCCGAAGCGCCGCGAAGTGGGCCACGGCCGCCTGGCCAAGCGCGCGCTGATCGCCGCGCTGCCGGCAGCCGACGAGTTCAGCTACTCGGTGCGCCTGGTATCGGAAATCACCGAATCGAACGGTTCCTCGTCGATGGCTTCCGTGTGCGGCGGCTGCCTGGCACTGATGGACGCCGGCGTGCCGATGAAAGCGCACGTGGCCGGTATCGCCATGGGCCTGATCAAGGAAGGCGGCCGTTTCGCCGTGCTGTCCGACATCCTGGGCGACGAAGACCACCTGGGCGACATGGACTTCAAGGTAGCCGGTACCGCCAATGGCATTACCGCGCTGCAGATGGACATCAAGATCCAGGGCATCACCAAGGAAATCATGCAAGTGGCGCTGGCGCAAGCCAAGGAAGGCCGTGAGCACATCCTGGGCGAAATGCAAAAAGCCATGCCGCACGTGAAGACCGAGCTGTCCGACTTCGCACCGCGCCTGATCACCATCAAGATCAACCCGGAGAAGATCCGTGACGTGATCGGCAAGGGCGGCGCCGTGATCCGCGCGCTGACTGAAGAAACCGGCACCCAGATCGACATCAGCGATGAAGGCGTGGTCACCATCGCTTCCGTCGACGCTGCCGCCGGCCAGGAAGCCAAGCGCCGCATCGAAGAGCTGACCGCATCGGTCGAAGTGGGCAAGACCTACGACGGCACCGTGCTCAAGCTGCTGGACTTCGGCGCCATCGTCCAGGTTATGCCGGGCAAGGACGGCCTGCTGCACATCTCGCAGATCGCCAACGAGCGCGTCAACGCCGTTGCCGACTACCTGAAAGAAGGCCAGCAAGTGCGCGTCAAGGTTCTGGAAACCGACGACCGCGGCCGCCTGAAGCTGTCAATGAAAGCCGCCGCCGAAGAAGGCGCAGCGCCAGCCGCAGCGCAGTAATCGAGCTCTAGCTTCATCCGGAACCGCCAGTGCGCAAGCCTGGCGGTTTTTTTTTCGCCCGGCTGGAACTTGTGCCGCGTTCGCCTGTTTCAGTATCAGGAGGGACGCCATGGGCACGCTATACGACGAGGGTGTGTTGCGCTGGGCCGGGGAGCAGGCGGCTCTGCTGCGTGAAGGCAAGCACCCGATGCCTGGCCTGGGACATCCGGACAAGTCCGGTCGCAGGACTTCTTCCCCGACGGTGAGTGAGCCGCGCTATTGCAGTTTGCGGAACGGGTCGGCGGGGTCTGGCTTGCAGCGCACGTAGAGGCTGCTGCGGTTGATCCGGCTTTCTTCCAGCACGCCCTGCTGCTTGCAAATGTCTTCCACGGTGCGGCGCCATGCGGGGCGCAGTTCGCGGTTGTTCGCGTCCAGCGCCAGGATGCGTTCGCCGGCCAGTACGCTGTCCTGGCATTCCGGCTGGGTGCAGTAGCGGATGCAGTCGTTGCAGACCACGGCCTGGCCGGCGTGGAATGGCTGGCACTGGTCGTAGGTGGCGGGAATCACGATCTGGTAGGTCTTGACGTTGAAGTAGCCGCAGCGTTGCACGCCGAAACGGCCGATGCCCGCTTCCGCGTCCTGGTAGTCGAAGTCGCCGGCGAAGTAGATGCCCGGCACTTTGATGACGCCCAGGCGGTCGATCGCGGCCAGCTCCATCGGCTCGCGCGTCAGGACCGCATGGCCCGATTTGTCGAACTTCACCTTCTTCAAGTAAGCCTTCTTGAGCCGCTCGCCATCGCCGGCCGGTTCGAAACACTGGTCCGCCCACACGTCGTCCTTGCCGGGACAGTCCGCCACCGCCTGTGCTGCGGCCAGCGCCAGCAAGCTACCGATCCAGAAGTGTCTCATTCTTGGTATCCCTTAGATAAACCTGATCATCTTACATTTTCGGGGGAACGTTTGGCGTCCTCGACGGTCAAATCACTAAGGGGGCCGCCATGGGAACGCTGTACGACCAGGACATTGCAGCATGGGCGCAGGAGCAGGCTGCGCTGCTGCGCGACCGGCAGTGGGATCTGCTCGATGTGGAGCACATTGCCGAGGAAATCGCCGAGCTGAATTTGCGCGAGCGCCACGAGCTGGCGCACCGCTACATTATTTTGATCAGCCACCTGCTGAGATGGCGCTATCAGCCGGATCGCCGCTGTTCAAGCTGGCGCAATACCACACGCCACCAGCGCAGCCGCATCGAGCGCCTGCTCGCGCGGGCGCCGAGCCTCAAGCATGTGATGGACGACGCCGCCTGGCGGGCGGATGCGTGGGAGGATGCAGTCGATAAAACAGTACATGAAGCGAATCTGGATGATGCCATCCTGCAGGCAGCGAAGGCCTGGACCTTTGAGCAGATCCGCACGCCGGAGTTTTTCCCTGAGTAACTACCGTACGCGCTGCCGTTGGCGGCCTCGGCTATACTTTGCGCATTGCCTATTTCTCAACGGCCTGCGCCCATGTCCCCGTTCAATCTGTTCCAGCGCGTCTCGAAGGCGCCGACCAACCCCAAGGCGGCGCCCAAGCCGCGCCAGTTCGACGTCGCGGACCTGTATGACGGGCCGGTCAAATTGGGCACGCAAGAGGGCGCCGTCGCCCAGCCGCTGGACGAGAAGCTGCGCCAGGCTTACTTCTGGATCGTCAACAACGCCATCATCAGCCCGCATTACGACATCGAGTACAACAGCGGTCCCGCGCAATCCTACTCCGTGGGCGACAGCAAGCGCACCCTGAACCTGCCGTCGGCGCAAAGCTACTCCAGCTTCGTGCTGCTGCCGCTGCTCACCTTCGCCACCCGCCGCAAATGCCTGTTCGTGGGCGGCCCGGGACGCGGCAAGACCGCCAGCGCCATCCTGATGGGCGTGCTCTCGGGCGCGTCGGTGAAAGAAGTCAAGCGCGCCATGCAGCACGGGCATCCGCAGATGACCATCGCCGACCTGCTGGGCAACCCGCTGCCGGCCGACCTGGTGAACGCGCAGAGCATGGACGACATCCGCATCGCGTGGCGCAGCTGGCTGGGCATGCGGGTCAAGATCATCGACGAATACAACCGCATCCCCACGCGCACGCAAAGTGCGCTGCTCACCCTCATGGGAGACAATTACGCGGAAGTGCTGAACCATATCTACGAGTGCCCGGAATCGGCGTGGTACCTCACCGCGAACGACGACCAGGGCGGCGGCACCTACGAGGTGATCGAAGCGCTGCGCGACCGCATCGATGTGATCGTGCAGGCGCTGTCCTTCAATCCGCGCTTCCTCGGCGAACTGCTGGTGCGCATCGAGGAGAACCTGAAGCCGGAGGAACTGGTGCCGGCCGAGATCATCTTTACGCCGGAACAGGTGGACCGCATCGGCGAGGAGATCCGCGCGGTGCTGGTGCCGGAGCCGGTGCGGCGCCGCCTGGAATTTTTCACCAGCCAGTTTGAGCTGCTGGAGACGGCGGGCGGCCAGTTCGAGTACATGACCAAGGACACAGCGCGCCTGTCGGGCTTCGACTGGAGCCAGATCACCGCCGCCGACAATGGGCGCGACCGCCTGAAGGACCTGGGCTGCCAGACCCTCAATGGCATCTCGGTGCGCAACCTGATGACATTGCTGATCTACGCCAAGGCACTGGCCTACTTCCGGGGCAATGCGGAGGTGGAGCTGGACGATGTGCGGCAGGTGCTGCCTTTCGTCCTGCACGACAAGCTGCAACCGGACCTGGATGCGCCGTTCTTCGGCCTGCCGGAAAACGCCGCCTACCGCACCGACAGATTGAGCTGGCTGCGCCGCCTGCTGGACGCCTCCAACGCCGACTATGACCGCCTGGACCTGGACCGCAACGATCCGGTCGGCGATTTCGCCGCGAAGTTCGCGGAGGGACTGGACGGCCTGAGCGAGCGCGAAGTGCTGTCGCGCCTGAGCAAGATCGAGCGGCAGGTGGCCGAGCAGACCAGGGGGCGCAAGTTGTACGGCCATCTGTATGACGACCTGCTCAAACTGAAGTACCTGCACCAGCGCTACACCAACTACCTGGTGTGGCTGCGGTCGCAATAGGGGATGGCACCAGCATGATGTCGCCGCAGTTCGCCAGCCTGCTTGCATCCGGCCGCCCCGAGTTCAACCGGCGTGTGGCCGAGGCGCGCCGCCGCTATCCCGCCTTCGACACGGCAGCCTTCGGCGCCTTCGTGCAAGGCCCCGCCGACCAGGCCTTCCGCGCCGCGGCGGCGGCGGGCGCCTCTGACCGCTTGCCTGCTGTCGCCATGGCGGCCTTCGACGTGGCGCTGGAGCTGGTGGCGCACGGGCAGGGCGGCGGCATCGCTGTGCAGGTGTGGTGCGAGCTGGCGCCGCGCTACGCGGCGCTGCTGTGCGCTCAGCCGGCGCAGGTGCTCGGCATGCTGAGCAACGCTGCGCTGCACCTTGAGAAGTCCGGCCATGCGCGGCCTGCCCAGTGGCTGGCGCTGATGGCCGAACTCGCGCCGCAGATCGCGGATCTGCAGCAGCTGAGCGCCGCCGGCCAGGTATGCGCCTGGCGCGCCGGCATGGCGCACTTCCGCCAAGGCGCCATCGCCGCCGCCGGCAGCCTGCCCGAACCGCTGGCGTTGGCCGCGTTCGGCGTGCCCGCCGGCGCTGGCGGCATGCCGGCAAGCGCCTGGCCCGCGCTGCGCGAGACGGCGCTGCGCGACCCGTGGTGGACACCCGACCATGCCGCCCGCGAGCGCGCCAAGGACGGAGCGGACATCGGCAGCTTTACCGGCTTTGGCGGCGCCTTCCCCGAGCCGCCCGAAGTGCGACCCGCCGCCGACGGCTTCTGGGTCCGCAGCGGCGAGCGCTACGCACTGCTGGTGGCCGATGCCTGCGGCGCCGTGCTGCACGCGGCCACGCAAGATGAATACGAGCAGCCGCAGCCGCCGGCCGTGCGCGCCAAGGTTAGCCAGTCTGGCCAACGCATCGCCATCAACGGCCGCGAGTTCACCGTGGACTTGCCGGCCGACGCGCTGCGCATCGTCTGCAACGAGCACACTGTGGCCATCACCTCTCCCTACAGCCACGCCATCCGCGTGCTGCCGCTGCCATGAGCGCCACCGGCACGCCGACCGCAGAGCTTCTCGCCCAGTGGCGCGCCGCCTGGCCGCAGGCGCTGGAAGCGTGGAGCAAGTTCACCCGCCTGCGCGACGCGCGCCTGTGCGCCAGTACGGTGGAAGCGGCAAGGGAAGGGCTGGGAGGCAGCTTCGCCATGATCCGCCTGCTCGACCAGAGCGTGGTGGTGGACATGCAAAGCGTGCAGGAGCTCGGCCTGGATGACTACGCCGTGGAAATACTCGCCCACGAGATCGGCCACCACGTGCTGGCGCCCGGCAGCGCCACAGATCAGTTCCGCCTGCTGGCCCGCATCCGCCGGGCCTTGCCCACGCTGGAGCGGCACGCCGCCATGGTGGCCAACCTGTACACGGACCTGTACATCAACGACCGCCTGCAACGGCAAGCGCACCTGCGCATCGACCACATCTACCGGCGCCTGGAACAAGGGCGCGCTCCCGCCGCGCGCAGCAAGGTCTGGTCGCTGTACGTACGCATTTATGAGAACCTGTGGCAGTTGCAGAAGGGCGACCTGGGCGGCGAGGAGTGCACCAGCGCCATGGACACCGACGCCTGGCTGGGTGCGCGCCTGATCCGCGTCTACGCCAAGGACTGGATGGACGGCGCCGGAAAGTTCGCCACGCTGCTGTTGCCCTACCTGGTCGAGAGCATAGAGGACGAGCAGGAATTCCGCCGCATGTTCGACACCCGCGACGCAGCCGAAGGCTGCGAGCCCGCCGGCGGCCAGCAAATCGAACCGGGCGAGGTGGAGGACGCCGTCCATCCCGTGCATGATGCGCGCATCTCCGGCCTGGACGATGCACCGGACCAGCCGCCGGCCGACATCCCGGCTGCCAGTGAAGCCGGGCAGACCCGCGAGCCCTACGAATACGGCGAAATCCTCAAAGCCGCAGGCCTGAAGCTGAGCCAGGAAGACATCGCCGTGCGCTACTACCGCGAACGCGCCTTGCCGCACCTGATTTCCTTCCCCAAAGTCCCCGCGCCCGCGTCGGCCGAGCTGCAGATGGAGGGGCTGGAGCCGTGGCAGACCGGCGACCCGCTGGACAACGTGGACTGGCTGCAAAGCGTGATTCAGAGCCCGCGCGTTATCCCCGGCCTCACCACGGTGCAGCGCAGCTACGGTGTCGAGGCCGCGCGGCCGGAAAAACCGGCCCTGATCGATCTGGACCTCTATGTGGACAGCTCCGGCTCCATGCCGGATCCCCGCGTCCGGACTTCCTACCTCACGCTGGCAGGCGCCATCATCGCGCTGTCCGCGCTGCGCGCAGGTTCCAGCGTGCAGGCGACGCTGTGGAGCGGCAAGGGCGAAGCCATGGCCACCGATGGATTCGTGCGCGACGACCGCGCGGTGCTCGGTATCCTCACCGGCTTCTACGGCGGCGCCACCTGTTTTCCGATTCATCAGTTGCGGGAGACATTCAAGAAGCCGCGCCAGCGCCGCACGCATATCCTGATGATCTCGGACGACGGCATCACCACCATGTTCGACCGGGATGAGCAGGGCAACAGCGGCTGGGATGTTTCCGCGCGAGCGCTGGCGGCGGGCGACGCCGGCGGCACCATGGCGCTCAACATCGCCCGCGACTGGGACGGCGAGGATGTCTCGCGCTGGAACCGCAAAGCATACGACGCCCTGCGGCGCGCCAGGGATGCGCAAGGCTGGGAAATTCACGCCATCGAGCAATTCGAAGACTTGGTAGAATTCGCCCGCGCCTTCAGCCGCCGCCACTACGGGCCAAAGAGCGCAACAAAGAACGCGCCACGCAGAACGAAAGCATGATGGAACACGCCGGCCCACCTATTGAAACCTTGACGCACCGGCTGGCCGAAACGCCCGCGGAGTTCCTGGCCGAGCCGCGCATCGGCACGGTGGGCACCGTGCATGTCGCCGCGCTGGTGAATGACGTGCTGGCGCTGCACGGCCAGCGCGCGCCCTTTGCCGCGCTGGAGCGCTTCACCAGCACCGACGCGCGGCGCGACCGCAACCGGCTGGCGCTGGCGATGATCGCTGCCTGGCTGCTGGCCGACGATTGGTTCGTGGCCGCCGGCATGCCTCAGGCCAAGGTGTTGGCGCTGCTGCAAACCGCCATGCAGGAATTGGCGGAGGCCACGCCGGCCCATAAATTCGTGACCGATCCGGACCGGCGCGAAGAACTGGCGCGCGTGGTATTGGCGCGGCTGGACTACCGGCCCGCCGGCGAGACGGTGGCGCAGGCGACAGACCGCTTGTCCGGCATCAGCGGCGTGGAGCGCCGCCGCCTGCTCGAAGCGAGCCGTGCGGCCGAGGAGCGTGCGGCCGAAATCCGCGCCGCGCTGGCGCGCAAGGCGGCCGAAGAATCCGCCGACAAATGGTCGCGCGAGTGAGGCACGCGTGACAGCATTGAACGACGAACGCATGGACGAAGACGCCGAACGCTTCCCCACGCTCACCGCTGCTGGCCGCGCCATGCTCAATTTCCTGCGCGAGCACCCGTCGGCTCCGGTGTTTCGCAACGAGAGCGGCAACAAGCTGCTGGCGCACGAGGTGGAGCAGGTGCGTGCATTCGAGCAGGATGTGGCACAAGCCACCGTGGGTTGGTCCGGCCAGGGCCGGCCCACGTGGATGGACGATTTTGTGCGCGCCGCTTTCGAGAGCGTGCCGCACTACCGCCAGCTTGGTTCCCCGCCCAGGGACTTCAACGCGCTGCCGACAGTCTGCCGCGCCGACTTCGCTGCCGACATTGCTGCCTTCGTTCCCGATACGGCCGACGTGAAGCGCATGATCAACTTCCGTACCACCGGCACCACCGGCCATCCGCTGGTGATTGCATCGCACCCCGTGGTGGCGGCGCGCTACCTGGCCTTCCACAAGCGCGCGCTGCGGCGTTTCGGCGTCGAGCTGACGCATGGCAGCGGGCAGGTGGGCGTGGTGCTGCTGGGGCATCAGAAGCGTTGCTTCACCTACGTGTCGGTAACGCCGACAATGGGCGAATCCGGTCTGGCCAAGATCAACCTGTATCCGGACGAGTGGCGCACGCCGGAAGATCGGGCGGTCTATCTGGACGCACTGGCGCCTGAGGTGATCGCGGGTGATCCGATCTCGTTCACGGAACTGCTCAACATCCCGCTGACCATGAAACCGCGCGCCCTGCTGTCGGTGTCGATGCTGCTGCTGCCGGCCTTGCGCGCCCGGCTGGAGCAGCGCTTCGGCTGTCCCGTGCTGGACATCTACTCGCTGAACGAAGTGGGCCCGGTGGCGGTGCATGACGCGCGCGCGGGCGGCCACGTGCTGCTGCAACCGCAGCTCTACGTGGAGATCCTGGACCGCGGCGGCCAGCCGGTGCCCTACGGCGAACGCGGCGAAATCACCGTCACGGGCGGCTTCAACTTCTGCCTGCCGCTGCTGCGCTACCGGACCGGCGATTTTGCGTCGCTGTCGTTCGACGCCGCCTCTGGCGCGCCGGTGCTCGTGGGCCTGTCCGGGCGCTCCCCGGTGCGCTATTTTGCTTCCGGCAAGTGGATCAACAACATCGACGTCACGCACGCCTTGCAGAACCTGCCCATCCCGCACTTCAGCGTGCACCAGCACGCGGACGCTAAGGTGGTGCTGCGCATGAAGCAGGCCGTCACCCCGCTGGGCGACGAGGCGCGCTCCGCGCTGGAGACGCTGTTCGGCGCAGGCCAGGTCACGCTGGAAGTACTGGCAGCGGACGACAAGACACTCCAGTACTCATCCGACCTGGAAGGCGCGCACGCATGAAAGCTTTCAGGACCGGTCTGGTGGTCGGCAAGTTCAGCCCTTTGCATCTCGGGCACGAGCTGCTGATACGGCGCGCGATGGAGGCGTGCGGCGAGACCATCATCATCAGTTACTCGCTGCCCGAACTGCAAGGCTGTGAGCCATGGAAGCGCGAACAGTGGCTGCGCGCGCGTTTTCCTCAGGCGCGGGTGCTGGTGCTGGACGGCGAGCGGCACGCGCTGCCGCACAACGACGCGGACGCGCTGGCGCAGCGCGAATTCGTCGGCCGGCTCTGCGTGGACGTGCTGGGCACCACTGTCGATGCGGTATTTACCAGTGAAGACTACGGCGACGGCTTCGCAGCCGAGCTGACGCGGTATTTCGCGCGGCGCGCGTGCGCGGAAGCGAAGAGGGACGCGGGCGTTCGCGCGTTTGCCGTGGCGCAGGGCTGCGCACTGGCGGCAGTGCAGCACGTGTGCGTCGACCAGGCGCGCAAGGCGGTGCCGGCGTCCGGCACGCTGGTGCGCAGCGACCCTCACGCGCACCGCGCCTTCCTGTCGCCCGAGGTCTATAGCAGCTTCGTGCAGACTGTGTGCTTCCTCGGCGGGGAATCGAGCGGCAAGACCACCATGGCCGCAGCCATGGCGGCGCGCATGGAGACCGTCTGGGCCGCCGAGTATGGGCGCGAGCTGTGGATGGAGCAGGGCGGGCGGCTTGCCTACGCAGACATGGCGCGCATCGCGGAAACGCAGCAGCGGCGGGAAGACAGCCAGCGCCTGCAGGCGCGCCGCTATCTGTTCTGCGACACGTCCGCGCTCACCACCTTGTTCTATTCAGGCGAGATGTTTGGCCGGGCCGAACCTGCGCTGGAGAGGATGGCGCAACGCCGCTACGACCACGTGTTCCTGTGCGCACCGGATTTTGACTTCGTGCAGGACGGCACGCGGCGCGAGGCGGAATTCCGCCAGCGCCAGCACAGCTGGTACCTCGCCGAACTGGCGCGGCGCGAGATTTCCCATGTGCTGCTGGAAGGCCCGCTGCAGCGGCGCATCGCAACCGTGCTGCAGTGCCTCCGCTGCTAAGGATTTGTCTGCGCGCCTGTTAAGACGAACAAAGGGCCATCGCGGATTTTCGAGAAGGTGTTTCGCCGCGAGGCGCTTGCGGCGGCTAGCCCGTCCCGGAGTCGTGCTTGCTCTTCTCTCCTTCCTTTGCCGCCGGCGCGCTGCGCGGCGGGCTGTCGGCCCGGCCGGTTCGGGGCTGCCGTGCACCGTCGGCAGGTAAGCCCCGAGAGCAATGCCTGGTTCCCGTATATCCGTGAAGAACCATAAAAAAGCCCCTTGGGGAGCAAGGGGCTTTTAGGGGGAAGGAAGCCTAACAGCAGCCGCCGCGTTTGCCGGCGCCGCCGTAGCGCGCTTCCTGGCGCTCGCGGAAGAACTCCTCGTAGCTCATCATGGGCTGATCCGGATGGGTCTTTTCATGATGCGCCACGTAGGTGTCGTATTCGGGCAGGCCCACCATCAGGCGCATGCTTTGCCCGAGATAGCGGCCGGCCTGTACCAGTTCCTGAAACATTACTGCACCGCAGGCATGGATTGGAACGGGCTTTCCTTCACGGTCGGCTTGGCGTTGGCGCGCGCGATCATCGCGGTGCGCACACCGAACACCAGCACGCTCAATACCACCACCATGAAGAAACCGGCCAGCGACGCGTCCAGGTAGTCATTGAAGACGATCTGGTGCATCTGCGCCATCGACTTGGCCGGGGCCAGCACTTTTTCTTCGGCGATTGCGGCCGAGTACTTGGCGGCGTGGGCCAGGAAGCCGATCTTCGGATTGGCGTCGAAGATCTTCTGGAAGCCGGCGGTCAGGGTGCACAGCAGCAGCCACACGGTTGGCACCATGGTGACCCAGGCGAAGCGCGCGCGCTTCATCTTGAACAGCACGCAGGTTGCCAGGATCAGCGCGATACCGGCCAGCATCTGGTTGGCGATACCGAACAGCGGCCACAGGGTGTTGATGCCGCCCAGCGGATCGACCACGCCCTGGTACAGGAAGTAGCCCCAGCCCGCCACGCACAGCGCGGTGGCCAGCAGGCCGGCGAACACGTTCTTGGAATCCTTCAGCGCAGGGTGGAAGGCGCCCAGCAAGTCTTGCAGCATGTAGCGGCCGGCGCGGGTGCCCGCGTCCACGGCGGTCAGGATGAACAGCGCTTCGAACAGGATGGCGAAGTGGTACCAGAAGGCCATCATGGCCTTGCCGCCGATGACGTTCGACAGGATGTGGGCCATGCCCACGGCCAGCGTCGGCGCGCCGCCGGCGCGCGAGATGATGGAGTGCTCGCCCACGTCCTTGGCGGTCTGTACCAGGACTTCCGGAGTAATGTGGAAGCCCCAGCCTGAGATGACGGCGGCAGCCGCTTCAGGCGTGGTGCCCAGCAACGCGGCCGGCGCGTTCATGGCGAAGTAGATGCCCGGATCGATGGTGGACGCGGCCACCAGCGCCATGATGGCGACGAACGATTCCATCAGCATGGCGCCGTAGCCGATGAAGCGGGCGTGCGATTCGTTCTCGATCATCTTCGGCGTGGTGCCGGACGAGATCAGTGCGTGGAAGCCGGACACGGCGCCGCAGGCAATGGTGATGAACAGGAAGGGGAACAGGTTGCCCGACCAGACCGGGCCGGTGCCGTCGATGAACTTGGTCACCGCAGGCATCTGCAGGTAAGGGGCGACGATCACGATGCCCAGCGCCAGGCCGACGATGGTGCCGATCTTGAGGAAGGTGGACAGGTAGTCGCGCGGGGCCAGCAGCAGCCACACGGGCAGCACGGAGGCGATGAAGCCGTAGCCGATCAGCATCCAGGTCAGTTCGGTGCCGCTGTAGTTGAACATGGGCGCCAGCGCCGGGTTCTCCTGCACGTACTGGCCGCCGACGATGGCCAGCATCAGCAGCACGAAGCCGATGATGGACACTTCGCCGATGCGGCCGACACGGATATAGCGCGAGTACACGCCCATGAACAGCGCGATCGGGATGGTTGCCATGACGGTGAAGCTGCCCCACGGCGAGCCGGTCAGCGCTTTCACCACGATCAGCGCCAGCACCGCCAGGATGATGACCATGATCATGAAGGTGCCCAGCAGCGCGATATTGCCCGGGATCGGGCCCAGCTCGGACTTGATCAGGTCGCCCAGCGATTTGCCGTCGCGGCGCATGGAGATGAACAGGATCATGAAGTCCTGCACCGCGCCGGCGAACACCACGCCGGCCAGAATCCACAGCATGCCGGGCAGGTAGCCCATCTGCGCGGCCAGCACCGGGCCGACCAGCGGACCGGCGCCGGCGATGGCGGCGAAGTGGTGGCCGAACAGCACGTATTTATTGGTGGGCACGTGGTCCAGGCCGTCGTTCAGCTTGTAGGCCGGGGTCATGCGGTTCTTGTCCAGGCTCATCACTTCCTTCGCGATGAACAGGCTGTAGAAGCGGTAGGCGATCAGGTAGACGCAGACGGCCGCGATGACGATCCAGATGGCGCTGATGGCTTCGCCGCGCTTGAGCGCGATGACGCCGAGGGCGCTTGCGCCGGCCAGCGACAGTGCCGCCCAGCCGAGCTTGCGTAGCAGTGCTTGCATGGTTTTTCCTCCGAGAGATAGCTATAGTTTTCGTAGGGCGGGTTCGCTTGCGTCGCCCGCCATGAGCTGCCGAGACGCATGGCGGGTTATGGCTACGCCTAACCCGCCCTACGAGACCTTTTCGGCTTATGGCTAGTATTCATGAAGCAAATATCTGCCACAAGCGCAGCACTACGCAGATAGACTACGTACTACTACGGAGCGCCAGGCGGTGCCGGCGACGTACAATCCGCGTCACCCCATCGGACCCGAGCTCGGAACCTTAGACATGAAGCTGCGCCAAAAAGTCATTTTCCTGGCGATTACGCCGCTGATCCTGGCGCTGTGCGCCATTGCGCTGGCGGTGCGCCACCAGGCCAACGTGCTGGCCCAGCAGCAGCGCGACACCATCCAGCAGGCCTATCTGGCCAGCAAGGAAGCCGAGCTGGAGCACTACGTGACGCTGGCCACGCATTCCATTTCGCGGCTGTACAAGTCCGGCGCCAAGGATCAGGCCAGCATGGACGAAGCCAAGCGCATCCTCGGCTCGCTCAGCTTCGGCGACGACGGCTATTTCTTCATCTACGACTTGAAGGGCAATTCGCTGATGCACCCGCGCCAGCCCGAGCTGGTGGGGCAGAACCTGTGGGAGCTGAAGGACCAGAACGGCACGCCCACCATCCAGCGGCTGCTGCAGCGGGCCCAGGCCGGCGGCGGCTACGAGCGCTATTACTGGGTCAAGCCCTCCAGCCACCAGCCGGCGCCCAAGCTGGGCTATGTGATCCTGCTGAAGGAGTGGGGCTGGATGCTGGGGACCGGCATCTACCTGGACGACGTGGACCGCGCGCTGGAAAAGGTGGACACGCAGCAGCGCGCCAACATCCAGAACACCATGCTGTGGATTACCGGCATCGCCATCCTGGCCGCGCTGGTGGTGGCGGGCGCCGGCGTGGCGCTCAACATCAGCGAGTTGCGCGTCGCGGACGCCAAGCTCAAGGCGCTGGCGCAACGGGTGGTGGAGTCGCAGGAGGAGGAGCGGGCGCGCTTGTCGCGCGACCTGCACGACGGCATTTCGCAATGGCTGGTGTCGATCAAGCTGCAGATCGAGGCCGGCATCATCCGGCTCGGCAACGTCAAGCCGGCCGCCGGGCCGGACCAGTGCGCCGCCGCCCAGGGCGTGTTCGAGCACGCCGCCGAACAGCTCAACAACGTGCTGGGCGAAGTGCGCCGCATTTCCCACAACCTGCGCCCGGCGCTGCTGGACGACCTGGGCCTGGCTGCCGCGCTCAGCCACCTGGCCGAAGAATTCCGCCTTAGCAGCGAGGTGCCCATCACGTTTTCGGCCGAGGGCAGCACCGAGGATCTGCCCGAAGTGGCGAACACCGTGCTGTTCCGCATTGCCCAGGAAGCGCTGACCAATATCGAGCGCCATGCCGGCGCCAGCCATATCGAGATCAGCCTGACCGGCGCCCAGCGCGCCGTCACCCTGCGCATTGCCGACGACGGCCATGGCTTCGACACCGACAGCATTGCCGTCCACCCCAAGCGGGGCATCGGCTTACGCAATATGATGGAGCGCATGGAGGCCATCGGTGGGCAATTCTCCATCTCGTCCTCGCCAGCGGGTACGGTGCTGCTGGCCCACGTTTCGAATGAGCGCTAAACGAAAGTTAATCCGATGACAATCAAGATCTTGCTGGTGGACGACCACCCCCTGGTGCGCGACGGCCTGCGCGCCCGGCTGGAGGCCGTGCCGCAATTCGAAGTGGTGGCCGAGGCCGGCGGCGCGCAGGAAGCGCTGGAGCAGGCGCGCCACTGCACCGTGGACCTGGTGCTGATGGATATTAATATGCGCGGCGGCAACGGTATCGAGGCCACTGCCCAGTTCAGCCAGCAGTTTCCCGATATCGCCGTGCTGATCCTGTCCATGCACGACAAGCTCGAGTACGTATCGCAAGCCATCCAGGCCGGCGCGCGCGGCTACGTGCTCAAGGACGCGCCCGGCAAGGACATCGTGGTGGCCATCGAGACGGTGATGTCCGGCGGTATCTATTACAGCGCCGCGCTGGCGCGCCAGCTGGCCAAGCCGCAGAACCTGGACGCCCAGCTCACCTCGCGCGAGCACCAGGTGCTGCTGCATATCGCCAACGGCCAGTCCAACAAGCAGATCGCGCGCGACCTGGACCTGTCGGTGCGCACGGTGGAAACCCACCGCCTCAACATCAAGCGCAAACTGGGAATAGAAGGGCAGGCCGAATTGATACGCTATGCCGTGCAATTTGCCAACGGTACGCCGTCACTACAGACTAAATAGCCACAAACCACCGCTGAAGCCGCCAATAACGCGTCGGCGGGCTGCAACAATGTCACAATCAGAGCACGCACTCTAGCGTACAGAACCTGTCCAATCGGCAATTTCTGATATATTCCTGCTCCCAGGCAACGCGAAATGCGAACCGTTGTTATTTGGGTCACAAAGAGTTGCTTTTAATCAATATTTGTTATACTATTGCACGCACTACCCACGCCGAGATACTGATGTCCTTGTCTGACGCAAGCCCGTTTCCTTTGGTGGGCCTCACAGCGGTGTCCAACGCTCAAAACGAGTGGGTGGCCCTGTCATTCCAAATTTCCGCCGTCCCCGACGAAACCCAGCTGACCACGCTGCAAACCGTGTTCGGCTATCCGGATATGGACGCCGCGCTGGCGCCGCTCGACTACCTGGTCACCGTCGCCGGCCTGCAGCAGTACGACCTCAGCCAACTGGCCTTCCTGGCGCCGGCGCGCACCATCCTGCGTGTTCCCGCCGCGGCCTGCGCCGAGCCGGCCATGCAAGCCAAGTGCAAGCAGCTGGCCGAGGCCGGCTACCGCCTGATGGTGGACGGCGAAGCGGGCATCGACGCCGGCAAATGCGCCATCCGCAGTCTGGCCTTCGATTGTCGCGCAACGCTGCCCAGTGAACTGACCATGCTCACCATGGCCGGCCCGCACCTGGCCCTGAATGTCGACACCCCGGCCCGGCTGGCAGCCTGCCGCGCGGCCGGCTTTACCCTGTTCAGCGGCGACTACGTGCGCCACCCGCAGCGCGAAAGCAGCGCCGCCGACGGCACCTCGCGCAAGCGCCTGCTGGCGCTGCTCGGCCTGCTGGCGCGCGACGCCGACTCGCGCGAACTGGAAATCCTGCTCAAGCAAGACCCGGCGCTGGCCTACCACCTGTTGAAGGTGGTGAACTCGGCCGCGTTCGCCGCCAAATCGCCGATCCACAGCTTCGGCCAGGCCATCAACGTGCTGGGCCGGCGCCAGCTGCAGCGCTGGCTGCAACTGCTGCTGTACGCGCGCCAGCAGGACGACGGCGGCGCCAACGCGCTGCTGCCGCTGGCGGCCGTGCGCGCGGCCCGCATGGAAGCGCTGTGCAAGGCGCGCGGCGGCGACCGCGACCAGCAGGACATGGCCTTCGTGGCCGGCGTGTTCTCGCTGCTGGACGTGCTGCTCGACATGCCGATGACGGAAATCGTCAGCGCGCTCAGCCTGGACCTGGACGTGGTGATGGCGCTGCTGGATCGCGCCGGCCCGATGGGCGACATGCTCAAGCTGGTGGAGCAGGACATGTCCGACACCAGCGCCTTGCACGACCTGGGCATCGACCACGAAACGCACTGGCGCAGCCTGCTGCAAGCCTGCCACTGGGCGATCCAGGTGAGCAGGAACCTCTAGCCATGCTGGCCCACCCGGTCTCCGATTTCCTGGGTAGCAGCGCAGCCCTGTGCGACGCGGTACTGCGCTTGCGCGGCGCGGCCCTGGCGGAGGAGCTGGGCCGCATCGCGCGCGACGTGGTGCACTCGCCGCAGGGGCGCTACTTGCCCGCCGGCGCCGACGGGGCCTCCGCATGGCAGGGCGGCATGGTGCAGGAAGTCCGTTTTGAAAACCAGTACTTCGGCCGCTTTGAAGTGGCGGGGCGCGACGACTACAGCGACGCCGAGCGCCAGCACCTGGCCAGCCTGGCCGCGCTGGCCGCCAGCGTGCTGCAGGTGCACTCCATCGCCCAGCGCAGTACCCACGCCTACGTGCAGGTGGAAGCCCAGTTGCAGCACCAGGCACAGATCCTGGACCAGATCCACGAGTCCGTGCTGACGATGGATATGAACGGCTTCATCACCAGCTGGAACAAGGGCGCCGAGCGGCTGTTCGGCTACACCCCGGTGGAAGCGGTGGGGCGCAACATCCTGTTCCTGTACGATGACGAAGACGTCGGCTTCAGCGACCCCTTCCTTGAGCACGGCGGGCGCCTGATGGAAGTGCGGCGCAAGAAAAAGTCCGGCGAAGTGTTCTGGGCCAGCCTGTCGTTGTCCACCCTGCACGACATGGACGGCAGGCCGACCGGCATGATCGCCTACCTGACCGACATCACCGAGCGCAAGCTGGCCGAAGAACGCATCCACCACCTGGCCTACTACGACGCGCTGACCGGGCTGCCCAACCGCACCCTGCTGACCAAGCTGGTCGACCAGGCGCTGACGGTGGCCCAGCGCAGCAAGCTGCACGGCTGCGTGCTGTTCATCGACCTGAACCGGTTCAAGCTGATCAACGACACGCTGGGCCGGCGCATCGGCGACGCGCTGTTGAAGGAAGTGGCCGCGCGTTTCCGCGTGGTGCTGCGCGACCAGGACCTGGTGGCGCGGCTGGGCGGCGACGAGTTCGCCGTCGGCCTGTTCGACATCGGCCAGCACTACGAAGCGAGCCGCGTGGCGCACAAGCTGCTGGCCGCGCTCAACGAACCGTTCATGGTGGACGGCCACGATTTGAGGGTAGGGGCCAGCATCGGCATCAGCGTCTACCCGCAGGACGGCGCCGACGCTGAAACGCTGCTGCGGCTGGCCGACATTGCCATGTACCGCGCCAAGCAGGGCGGCGACTCGGACGCCGAGCACGTGGCCTTCTACAGCCGCGACATGAACCAGGGCATGCAAGAACGCATGCGCATCGAATCCGGTCTGCGGCAAGCGCTTGGCAACGGCCAGCTCGAGCTGCACTACCAGCCCAAGTTCTCCATCGCCGACAGCAAGATCATCGGTGCTGAAGCGCTGGTGCGCTGGCGCCACCCCGAGCGCGGCCTGGTGCCGCCGGCCGAATTCATTCCGCTGGCCGAAGCCACCGGACTGGTGGTGCAAGTGGGCGAATGGGTGCTCGAAGCGGCGTGTGCGCAAGCGCAAACCTGGAAGGACGGCGGCTTGCCGCCGATCCGCCTGGCCGTCAACGTCTCCGCCCGCGAATTTACCTCCGCGCTGCCGGGGCGGGTGAAAGAGACCCTGGAGCGCTACGGGCTGGAACCGTCGTGGCTGGAGCTGGAAATTACGGAAAGCACGCTGATGCACAACATCGACCGCGTGATCGGCATCATGGACCGGATTACCGCCTTGGGCGTGACCCTGTCGCTGGATGACTTCGGCACCGGCTACTCCAGCCTGTCGTACCTGAAGCGCTTCCCGATCGACACCCTGAAGATTGACCGCTCCTTCACCACCGGCATTCCCACCGACGCCAGCGACTGCGCGATTGCCAGTACCATCATCAGCATCGCCCAGCAGCTCAACCACAAAGTGATCGCCGAAGGCGTGGAAACGGTGGAGCAGCTCGCTTTCCTCAAGGACAACGGGTGTGATGAAGTGCAAGGGTACTTATTCTCCAAGCCGCTGCCGGCGGAAGCGTTCGAAAAAGCGCTGCGGGAGGACTGGCTGGCGGAAGGGCGGTAATTCTGTATAATGCTGCCACTCAGGAAGCGTGGCCGAGTGGTTGAAGGCAGCAGTCTTGAAAACTGCCGACGGTGTGAGCCGTTCGTGAGTTCGAATCTCACCGCTTCCGCCAGTACTTATAGGTAAGTTATTGATTTTGTTGATAATTTCATCTTTATGAAGGTGTAAACTATCAAATTGACTATCAAATTTAGATTTGGTTGAGGATGGGTGTTTGCCTCAAGAAATGTCGGAAAATAAGCTAACGCAACGCGTTCGTGCCAAAAAATCAGGGCCGGTGAGTTCACTGTAAGTGACGATTTACTTTGCGGAGATCACGCAAGCCAACTTCTCGCGATAGAAGACCATATTCACGACGATCAAGTCCTCGGCCTCTATTACTTGATACCCAAAAACGTCTTGGTTGGTGCCGAGAATGGGATACTCATTCAAATCTTGTCTTGTGAATGTCTCGATTTCAGAGAGTTTTTGGCGGAAATCGACCGAAATATTGGGATCAGGCCCAAGGAATATTGGAAACGTCGTTACTGCAGAGGTCAGTTTCTTCGACTTGCCACTATCGTAGTGGTAAATGGCTCTCGCAATTGCGGCTATAGTTTCCGTAACTGAGAGGCAATCCACCACAGCGGTACCATCCGTTTCGTACGCATTAGATGGCGCGTTCAGTTTCGAAACGCCATATTTGTCGAGACTGTGGCTCCCTTTCTGCATTAGTCGAACGACGCCCCGCACAGCGCGGTCAACGACCTCCTGATGTACACTACTTGAGGTGGAGGCTAAAACGAATCTCAAATACTCATCTGAATTGGATTTCCTCGTATTGTGCTCCTCGCACGAGGGTACGGTCATCAGTGTGGATATCCCTCTCCCTTTCTCTACAAAGAAGCAGCATGGTGGGACGTGTTCAGTTGTGTTGCCGGGTTTGTTACAGCAGTAGCAGGTAGACATAGTTTTCTGAATAATTTCCTCTGGAAAAGAAGTAAGCGTCCAGCCGCCGCCGTCTAGACTTCAAGCGGCAGCATCTCTGATGATCGAATCGAAGGCACAACAAATTTGTGCCCACAAATTCGATTATGGACACAA
>NZ_BAAKJE010000302.1:0-80795 GCF_059704565.1 Massilia sp. NBRC 108631 | reverse complement strand
GTCGACCGGGGTCGGCACGGCCACCACGATGATGTCGGCCTCGGCCAGCATGGCCGGATCGGAGGTGTACTCGGCGTGCTCGGAGGCGGCCATCTGCTCGTCGCTCAGTTCGCGCGACGGGTCGGTGCCGTGGCGGCAGGCGTCCACTTTCGCTTGCGAAATATCGAAACCGATGGTGCGGCCATGCTTGCCGAACTCGATCACCAGGGGCAGGCCCACGTAGCCCAGGCCAATTACTGCAACTGTCGTCATTTTCTTCATCCTAGTGTTGGGGATTGCGTGTTAGCGGGGGCGGCTGCCAGCCGCCTCCTTGAGGAACAGCCAGACAAAGGCCATGTCCTCGATAAAATAGCGCCGGAACATGCGGCGCGGTTCCTGCAGAAAACGGTAGAACCATTCCAGCCCGGACTTTTGCATCCACAGCGGGGCGCGCTTGACGCGGCCGACCGCCACGTCGAACGTGCCGCCCACGCCCATGGCGAACGGGATCTTCATATGCTCCTGGTACTGGCCCAGGAAATGCTCCTTCTTCGGAGAGCTGATCGCGACAAACAACAGGTCGGCCTTGGCGGCGCGCACCTGCTCGACCACGCCGGCCTCCTCCTCCGGCTTCCAGTAGCCGTTGCGGTAGCCGCACACGGTCAGGCCGGGGTATTTGAGTTCGTACTGGCGCTTCACTTCGGACACCACTTCCTCGCGCGCGCCCAGCAGGAACACGCGCCAGCCGGTCTTGGACGAGCGCTGCATCAGCGCCTCGAACAGGTCGACGCCGGCCACGCGCTCCTTGAGCGGCTTGCCCAGCAGGCGCGAGGCCCACACCACCGGCATGCCGTCCACGTTGATCAGCGCGCACTCGTTGATGATGCGGCGCAATTCGGCGTCGTGGGCGGCCTTGACCAGCTTGTCCACGTTGACCACCACATGCTGGTGCGGCTTGCCGCTCTGGATGAAGCCGTCGATGGTCTGCAGGGTTTCTTCCATCGTCAGATTATCGACCTGGCAGCCCATCATGGTGATGCGTGCGTTCATGCTGTGCGCTCCTTGTTCAGTTCTTTGTCGAGCACGGCCACGATGCGCTCGGCGGCCTTGCCGTCCCACAGGTGCGGGCGGCGGCCCCGTTTGCCGGCGCCGCGCAGGATTTGCGCGGCCGCGCCGGTGATGGCCTGCGGCGAGGTGCCGGCCAGCACGTTGGTGCCCTCTTCCACCGTCACCGGGCGCTCGGTGTTTTCACGCAGCGTGACGCAGGGCACGCCCAGCGCCGTGGTTTCTTCCTGCAGGCCGCCGCTGTCGGTGAGTACCAGCGCGGCGTCCTTCCACAGGTCGAGGAAGGCCATGTAGCCTTGCGGGCCGACCAGGGTGATGTCCGGGCCCAGGCTGATGTCGAATTTCTCCAGGTTGGCGCGGGTGCGCGGATGGACCGGGAACACCAGCGGCAGTTCGCGCGCGATGTCGCGCAGCGCGCCGGCCAGCTGGGCCAGCATGGCCGGGTCGTCGACGTTGCTGGGGCGGTGCAAGGTGACCACGCCGTAACGCTTGCCGTCCGACAGGCCGAGGCCGGCCTTGATGGCGGCGCTGTCCAGACCGGCGCCGCCGCTCGCGGCCAGCTTGCTGGCCTGGAACAGCACGTTGTCCACCATCACATGGCCGACATAGTGCACGGCCGCCTCCGGCTTGCCCTCGCGGCGCAGGTGCTCGACCGCGCTCGGCTCGGTGACGAAGAACCAGTCGCTGATGCTGTCGGTGACCAGGCGGTTGATCTCTTCCGGCATGCTCATGTCGCCGCTGCGCAGTCCCGCTTCCACGTGGGCCACCGGGATGGTCAGCTTCTTGGCCACGATGGAGCAGGCCAGCGTGGAGTTGACGTCGCCCACCACCAGCACCGCGTCCGGACGCTGCGCGACGCACAGCTCCTCGAACGCCAGCATGATCTTGGCAGTCTGCTGCGCGTGGCTGCCGCCGCCGGCGGCCATGAACAGGTCGGGCTGGGGGATGCCGAGCTCTTCGAAGAAGACGTCGTTCATCTCGCGGTCGTAGTGCTGGCCGGTGTGGATGATCTTGAACGACAGCCCGCCGTGCGCCTGCAGCGCACGCACGATGGGGGCGATTTTCATGAAGTTCGGACGCGCACCGGCGACCAGATAAATCATAGCCATAACATTCCTAAGCATAAAAAAGATCAAAGAGACAACATGTTAATCGCAGTGCAGCATTTCCTGTCGCACGGCTGAGTCAGGCGGCGCGCGCCAGCGGCTTGGCCACGATGGCCGGGCTGAGCGGCACACCCAGCTCGGTATAGATGGCGCGCAGCTGGGCCAGCACGGCGTCGAACGAATAATCGCGCCCGACGCGCGCGAAGGCTTGCTCGCGCAGGCGGCCGCGCAGCGCCGGGTCTTGCAACACGGCCACGATGGCGTGCGCCAGCGCCGTGCCCGGACCGGGCGGCACCAGCAGCGCTTCCACGCCGTGGTCGATAAAATCGGGGATGCCGCCGACCGGCGTGGCCACCACGGGCACGCCGCAAGCCATCGCTTCGAGCAGCGCCACGCCGAGCGCTTCGAAATAGGTGGGCAGCACGAACAGGTCGGCCTGCTCCAGGTGCTGCTGCTTGGCGGCGCCGTCGACCCAGCCCGGCAGGCGCACCGCGTGCGCCACGCCCAGCTCGACGGCCAGCGCGCGCAGCGCGTCGATTTCGCCGTCGCCGGCGAACACGAACACGGTGCCGGGCAGCGCCGCCAGCACGTGGGGGATGGCGCGCATCAGGTCGAAAATGCCCTTCTTTTCATGCAGGCGGCCCAGGAACAGCACGGTGGACGGGGCGCCCGGCGGCGCGGCGCGCAACGGCGCCAGCAGCGGCGCCACCCGCACCGGGTTGCCGACCACGGCCACGCGCGCCGCCGGTTCGATGCGCAGCACGTCGGCGCGCCAGCGCGGCGCCACCACCACCACGCGCGCAGCACGGCGCAGCACCAGCCGCACCCAGGCGCGCGCGGCGGCGCCGCAGCTGTGCGCGTAAAAATCGGGAAACTCGCCGCTGTGGATATGGAACACATAAGGCACGCGGAACACGAATGCCAGCGCCGCCACCAGCGACTTGCGCCAGAAACTGCCGCGCGAGGCGCTGTGCACGTGCACCACGTCGATGCGGCGCGCGGCCAGCAGCCACACGATGCGCCACAGCGCCGAGGCCATGGTGCGCAACTGGGTGAATTTTCCGGCGCCTTCGTAGGTCGAGATATAGCGCACGCCCCATTGCTCAAACAGACCCACCTCCATGTAGGAGCGGATCACGGCGGTGATGCCGCCGTGGGCCTGCAGGCCGGTGCCGACCATCAAAATGCGGCGCGGGCCGGAAGCTGCTGTGCTGGCTGAACTCATGACTGATCAATGACTAAAATGAAAGTAAGCGAGACAATCATAGCAGTAATGCACGACGATTCTATCGTGCTCGGTGCGCACGATACGAGATATGTTTAGAGCAAGTTTGACAAAGTGCCATGCTAGAATCAGAGCATGAAAATCAGCATCGTCATCCCAGCCTACAACGCCGCCGCCTGCATTGAAACGGCGCTGCGGTCCGTGCAACGACAAAGTCACCGCGACTGGGAAGTCCTGGTGGTGGACGACTGCTCGCGTGACGACACGCGCGACGTGGTGCGGCGCTGGGCGCTGGCCGACGACCGCATCCGGCTGATCGAACAGCCGCAGAACGGCGGCCCGGCGGTGGCCCGCAACGCCGGTTTCGACGCCGCTTGCGGCGAGTGGATTGCGCTGCTGGACGCGGACGACGCCTGGGCCGAGGACCGCCTGGCCAGCTTCATGCCATATCTGGCGTCCGGGCGGCACGACCTGCTATGCGACCGCCTGGCGCTGTACAACGCGGCGCAGGACAAGGTGGTGGCGTCCAGCTGGCCGTGGGTGCGCAGGCCGCACTGCATCGGCATGCAGGAGTTGCTGCTGTGGGACTTGCCGGGCCAGCGCGCGCCGCTGGGCTGGAGCAAGCCGCTGTTCCGGCGCGCCTGGCTGAATCAGCACCGGCTGCGCTATCAGCCGGCGCTGCGTTTCGGCGAGGACTGGCGCTTGCTGGCCGACGCCGTGATGGCCGGCGCGCGCGCCGAGCTGTTGCCGTTTGCCGGCTACCGCTACACCATGCGGCTGGCCGAGAAGAACTTCAGCCAGACCAAGGTGGACACCGTGTCGCCGCTCAGGCTGCACCGCGAGATCGTGCGCCAGTATGGCGCCGGCTGGCCGCTGGCCGCGCGCCTGGCCGCGCGCCTGCGCGGCTGGCTGATCGGCGGCCTGGACGCCAAGGCGCGGCTCAAGCCCGCTGTGCACGGCAAGCGCTGGGCCGAGCTGGCCAAGCTGCTGCTGACCAGCCCGCGCTGCTGGGGCATCCTGCTGGTGCACCAGTACGAAAAACTGGTCTGGTACCGCTGAGCAAAGCTTGCGCCAAATCAATGCGGCGCCAGGCCGGCGCGCTACGCTGTGCCGATGCCCATGCCGCCGCCCCACCCCGACGACTACGATACGCCCTGGAAGCAGATCCTGGCGCATTATTTCGCGGACTTTCTATCCTTCTACTTCCCCGACATCCACGCCGCCATAGACTGGACGCGGCCCTGGACGTTGCTCGACAAAGAACTGGCGCAAGCCACGCGGACGGCGGCAATCGGCCGCCGCGTGGCGGACAAGCTGGTGCAAGTGCACACGGCCGGCGGCCAGCAATGGGTGCTGATCCACGTTGAAGTACAAGCCAGCCGGGACGCCGACTTCGCCGAGCGCATGTTCGTTTACAACTACCGGATCTACGACCACTATCGGCAGCCGGTTGCCGGCCTGGCGGTGCTGGGCGGCACAGCCAGCGCGCAGCCGGCCAGTTTCGGCTACAGCTTGTTCGGCAGCCAGATGCGCCTGGATTTCCGGACTACCTCGCTGAACGCCTACGCAGGCGATATCGACCAGCTCCTGATGCAAGACCATCCGTTCGCCCTGGTGACCGCGGCGCATTTGCTCACGCAGCAAACGCATTTACAGCCCGCGCTGCGCTACGCGGCCAAATGGCGCTTGATGCATGTGCTGTACCAGCGCGACTGGGACAGGCAACGTATCATGGAGCTATTCCACGTCATCGACTGGATGATGCGCCTGCCGGCGGAGCTCGAAAGTGAACTCATGCTGGGTGTACATGCACTAAAAAGGAGGACTGCCATGACATACGTGCCACGTGGCATACGCGCCATTTATCGTGAAGCGCGCCGTGCGGCGCAACGGCGCGGCTTGCAGGAAGGCCGTGAACTGGGCTGGATGCAGGGACTCGAGCAGGGCTTGGAACGGGGTTTGGAACAGGGGCTGGAACGAGGACTGGAGCAAGGTCTGGAGCAAGGTCTGGAGCAAGGTCTGCAACAGGGCAGACAGGCTGGACAAGCCGTGCTGCTGGAAAATTTGCTGAGCAGGCGCTTCGGCCCGCTCCCCGAGCAAGTCCAGCAGCGCATCGCAGCGGCGCCCAGTGCGCAGATCGAGCGCTGGGCACTGGCAGCACTGGACGGCGCCAGCGTCGAAGAACTATTCCCGCAGCATTGAGGCCGGGGCCGTTCCTCAGGCGGCCCACGGCGTGACCGGCACGCCGGCCGGACGCGGCGCGTGGGCCGACAGGTCACTGCTGCGCTTGGCGCGCTCGGCCGCCTCCGCGCGGCGCAGCTGCAGCGAGTACGCGAAGGCCATGCCAAAGAACATGAAGGGGATCGCCACCGCGTTCGGGTCGCCGTAGATCGGCGCCGTCAGCGAGCCGGTAAACGCCAGGAAGTGGCCGACGAAGGCCAGACGCCACAGCATGCGCTCGCGCGGATGCTGCACGGTCCAGGCGCGCTGCAGCGCGAACAGGGTCATCAGGGCGCCGAACAGGAACACCACGCCGCCGCCTATCCAGCCGGTCTCGCCGAACAGGTTGGGCCAGTAGGTGTCGAGCAGGTACAAGTCCTGGCGGTACCACCAGTAGCGCGTGCTGTAGCCCAGCATCTCGTACACCGAGCGGTCGTACATGCGCGCGGCGTCGCCGCCGAATTTACCGAAGCCGGTGCCGAACGGGAAATAGGTATTTGCCAAATGGAAGCCATCCAGGTACAGCACCGTGCGCGGATTGGCCAGCGCCTGGTAGGACGGCAGCAAGCCCCACTGCAAGCCCAGTTC
This sequence comes from Massilia sp. NBRC 108631, assembly GCF_059704565.1. Taxonomy (NCBI): domain Bacteria; kingdom Pseudomonadati; phylum Pseudomonadota; class Betaproteobacteria; order Burkholderiales; family Oxalobacteraceae; genus Massilia; species Massilia sp. NBRC 108631. Next base: position 74,612 of record NZ_BAAKJE010000302.1, on the reverse strand, counting down.
GGCGCGGTTGTGCGGTCCCAGCACCAGCAGCAAGGCGCCCAGCAACAGCACCACGGCCGCCAGCGCCAGCAACACGGCACTCAGCCTCGGCTTCATTTTCGATGCGAACAGCAAGATGGCGCAGGCGGCCAGCGCATCGAAGATTTCCTGGCGCTCGCCGGCCAGCAGCAGCACCAGCATGAACCCGCACAGCAGCACATAGTTGCCCGTGGTGCTGCCCTGCCCGCTCATGCGCCGCACGAACACGCAGCACAGGAACAGCGCGGCTACCGAGGCCAGCACGCCGGGGTGCACGAAGGGACCGGTTGCCAAGTGCAGGCCGGGCAGCAGCGGGTTGCCGTTTTGCCCGCCGCCCGCGTTGCGCGCGATCATGTGATGTACCGACGGCGCGGCAAACTCCAGCGCCAGCGCGCCCAGGCACAGCACCAGCACGATCTTGACCACCAGCCAGAAGCGCTGTTCGCTACGCTCGCCCAAGCTCACGCTAAATCCCAGCAGCAGCATGATGGGCAGCTTCAGGTCATAGGCGATCTGGTAAAAGAAGGGATGCCAGTGGATGCGGCCAGCGCTGATGGAGCCGGCCGCGCCCAGCAGGAAGAACAGGCCGAACACCGCCACCATCAACTTGCCCAGCCAGGAATTGCCGGCAAAAACGAACAGGCCGCGCAGCGCGTAGATGGCCAGGGGAATCAGCACGATCGACATGACGCCGCGCGTGCGCACCGGCGAGACCGTGTCGGCCAGCGCGGTCAGCAGGGTCAGCGCCAGCATCAGCCAGAACACACCCTCGCCGCCGAAGCGGAAACTGGAAAAAGAGCCGGTGAACAGCAGCGCGCCGAAAATCAGGACGGGTGCGATCAGCATCAGCGCAAACAGGCCGGCGCCAAGGCCGACCAGGCCGCCGAACAGCAGCACGCTGAGCAGGCCGACCAGAACCAGGGGCAGCACGGACAGGCTGGAGCGCAGCTGGCCAGGCAGGCGCGGCGCGGTGGGGAACTTCATGATGGATACCGTGGAAATCTGTAGTCCGGGTAACTTATCATATCGTCAAAAAACCGCCCACGCGATTGCGCAAGCGGTCTTCGGATTGCAGCCCGTTACAGCGGTATTTCAGCGTTGTTTCAAGCTCACTTCGGCGCGCACGGGGTCTGCCCGTACATCAGGTCGTAGGTACTGGTGGGACCGCCCAGATGGATGAAGTCGGCATACAGGTTGCGCGACGGAACCATCATGGTGCCCGGCAGATACAGGCCGACCTTGGCATAGTTGCCCAGCCACGTTTCATAGCTGTTGTAGGTGTTCTTGGCGCTGAACACCTCGGTGCCGTTCATCCACACCTGGATCTGGCCCACTCCAGGCTTGTAGGACCAGTCCGCACGCACCACGAAGCAGTACCACTTGTTCAGCTCTACCGTGCCGAGGCGGATCGATTCGGCCACCGAATTGGCGCGGGTGGCCGGGTCGCTGCCGCCGCTGGTGCTGCGGTGGTTGTAGTTGAAGTCCAGCGCCAGCGTGCGGTCGGTCACCGTCAGCGAGGCCGGCGGCGACACCACGGCCGTGTTCTGGCTGGTGTGCAGCTGCGCCACCAGGGTCGGCGTGTTGTGGAATACCCAGTCGCCCGGGAAATACATGCTGAAGGTGTACCAGCGCAAGCCTTCCTTGACGTATTCGTTGCGCGGCGAGATTTCGGTGCGCGAGCCGCCCAGCACCAGCGGGTCGGTCTTCGCCACTTTCATGTGGAACACCTTCTTGCCGCTGCCGGCCGGGTCGTCCACCAGCGTGACGTTGTTGATCGAACTGCTGTTCAGCGTGTAGAAGTCCGGGAAATACCGGGTCGTCGCAGTGGCGTTGGCCGCCAGCAGCCAGGAAATGTACTGGTAGGTCTTGGGGTTGGTGGCCATGGTGGTGACCGGGCCGCCGCGCGCCGGGTCGATCTGGGCATGGGCGCCGGCCATGGCGCCGCACAGGGACGCCAATGCGATCAGTTTATTCGTCAATTGCATGCTTAACCTCTCTCGGGTACTTATTTCACCAGCGCCGTGGTCGCGCTGGTCGTTTTGCATGGCGTTTCCGCCAATAGTTTTTCCAGGGTGGTGTCCGGGCCGCCCAGGCGGATAAAGTCGGTGTACAGCACGCGCTCGGCCACGCCCAGCAAGCCAGGGAAGGACAGGCCGACCCGCGGCGTGTTGCCCGATACGCCAGGATAGGAATTGATGTCGCGCTGCGCGTCGAAGATCTTGTCGCGGTTCTGGTAAATCATCAGCGAGCCGCTGCCCAGGGTGGGCGACCACTCCGAGCGCACGGCGAAGCAATACCATTTGCCGGTCTGCAGCGTCCCCAGCTTGACCGCCTTGACCGCCGAGTTGGCCGCCGTGGCGATGTCGGTGGCGCCGCTCAGCGGCCGGTGGTTAAAGCCCAGGTTCAGTTCGATCGACGTGCCGCGCGCCACGATGGACATGGGCGGCGGCAGGCCTGCCAGCGGCACCGCCGGGCCCACCTGGGCCACGACGGCCGGATTCGGATGGGCCACCCAGGTGGTGGGGAAATACACGCTCAGGCCGTACCAGCGCGGCCCGGTCTTGCCGGCCTCGCCCAGCGGCAGGAAATCGGTGCGCAGCAGGCCGCCCACCTTGGCGTCGGTGCTGCGCACGCGGCTGCGCAACACCGTGCGGCCGCTGCCGGCCGGGTCCGTCGCATACGTCAGGTTGCCGCTCCAGGCGGAATACAGCGCATAGCGCTTGCTGAAATCGGCTTGCGGCACCGCGCCGCCCACGCTGGGATCGATCTGGCTCCAGGCCGAAGCGCTGGCTACTACACTCAAAATAATAAAACCAAGTTTCGGTAATTGCATAACGGCGTCCTCCGTGTTTCGTTATTTAATTACGATAGCATAAAACAGCCTAATTAAGCGTTGCCGTAGACCAACAGCCTTATGCTAAATTCGCTTATTAACTCCGCATGCACTTTTTGAATGAAATATCGCCAATTGATAAAGCCATCACGATTATTTATTTTCGTTAATATTAGTTCCGGAATAAGCGGATTCATTTATATTAACTTGAAACAGCCGGCCTCTGGCGCAACAGACGCAAGGCGCGCGCCGGCAGCAACGCCAGCTCGGCCGCCGACAGCGGGCGCAGCAGCAGGAGCACGCCCCAGCTCACGCCGGTCGCCGCGGCCAGGGCCAGCGCCAGGTGGAAGGCATCCCGGCCGGCCGGCAAGCCGGCCAGCACCATGGCCGCCAGCAGGCCCGCCACGCCGAACCTGGCCAGCCCGCCCCAGTGCGGGCGGTAGTGCCACTGCGGCGTGCGCAGCTGGCGCAGCACCAGCGCCGAATACACGGTCTCGGCCAGCACCAGCACGGCGAACAGCAGGCTCCAGCGCTGTTGCGGCGCGGCCAGCAGCAGCGCCAGCGGCGTCACCAGCAGCACGAAGTTGGCGCGCGTGGTGGCCGACGAGCGCCCCAGCGTGTGGGCCATCAGGTCGGTCAGGCGGCGGTGCGCCAGGATCACCAGCACGGCCAGCCAGCCTGTCAGCAGCCAGTGCGCGTCCGGGTAGCGGCCGTTGCTGAGGAAGGCGCTCAGTTCGGCGCCCCGCACGGCGCACAGCACCAGCAGCGGCAGCAGGCACAGCAAGTTGGCCTTGTAGATCAGCCCGGCGCGCACGCCCAGCTTGCCCTTGTCCTGCTCGGCGGCATAGCGCACCACCAGCAAGGTGCGCACGATGCCGAGCAAGAATTCGCTGGGCAGGTATTTGCGCACTTGCTCGGCCAGGTTGCGGGCAAAGCCCAGCGGCGCGGCCGCGTCCGGTCCCAAGGTCCGGGTGGCCAGCAGGATCACGGCCTGCCAGCTCCAGGTCAGGTTGGCAATATTGCTCAGCCAGGCGTTGCGGCCCACGCGCAGCATGTCGCGCCACGCCGGCATGGACCAGTCCGCCTTAGCGGCGCCGCCCGCTCCCGCCGCAGCGCCTCGCACCTGCAGCAAGTGGCGCTGCAAGCACCAGGCGGCCACCAGCAGGCTGCAGCTGCTGGCGATCAGCTCGCCCACCGCCAAGGCGTGCGCGTTGCGCCATTCCTCGTGCGAAAACGCCAGCACCGCGTAGCCGGCCAGCGCCAGGTTGCGCAGCAGCTGGCTGGCCTGGCCGGCCTTCTGCAACAGCAAGCTCGACAGCAACTGGTCGCGGAACACCCGGCTCACGCCTTCGATCAGCATCACGCCCGCGTACAGGCGCAGCACGCCCTCCGCGTCGCGCAGGCCCAGCCAGCCGGTCAGCAGCGGCGCTGTAAAAAACAGTATCAAGGCGCCGCCCGCCAGCAGCAGCGCTTGCAGGCCCACGCTTTGCCATACAAAGCGGTACAGCGCTTTGCCGCTGGCGTGCATGCGGATTTGGGGAATATAAATACCGGTCACCCATTCCATGCCAAAACCGGACAGGACGATGCCCATTTCGATAATCGAATAGGCCGCCACATAATTAATATATTGATTCTCGGGGAGCTGCCGCGCAATCCAGATAAGAATAAAAAAAGCGGCCAACGCATTTAAAAAACGGCCGCCTACGTAATAGCCTATGCTCTTATTAAAAGCACGGCCGGAGTAATTTTCTGACATGGTCTTCTTTTATGACTTCCTTGCTGGATTGCCCACCAGCTTGGCGGCGTCGGCCGGCGGCATGCTGCGCACCAGGTCGGCGATGAAACTATCTTGCAGCGCGTAGCCGGCGGCGCGGTCGGCGCCGATGTTGGAGACGCGGAACAGCAGCCCGTCGGGAATCTGGCCGTTCAGGCTAAAGCGCAGCTGGGTCAGGCGCTGGGCCAGCGCCCCGTCCACGGTTTCGTCGCCCACCCGCACCCAGTAGCTGATCGGCTCCTGGCGCGCCCCCAGCGCCGCGTACAGGCGGTTGACAGTGACGTTGGCGCCGCCGATCACTTCCTGCTGCTGCGCCACCTTGTCGACCCGGAAGCCCTGCGCGGAGTAGCATTTCTCGGGACGGTGCACGCGCAGCCGCCCGGTCTGGTCGCCGCCGTAGGCGATCGACAGCATCACGCGCTGGCCGCGCGCGTTGATATAGGTGCGCGCCAGCGTTTCATCGTACAGCTTGCCGATCACCTCTTCCACCTCGGGCGGCGGCTGCACCGGCACCACGCTGCGGTCGATGCGCCAGCCGGCGAATTCGGCCGGGATCAGGGTTTCCAGTCCCAGCTTTTCCATCTCCGGCGTATCGTGCTTTTTCGGCTTCAGCAGCGCGGCGGCGGCGCTGGTGCCGCCCATCAAGGTGGCCAGCAAGGCGCCGGCGGCAGTTCTGCGGTTCATGTTGCACTCCTGTTCTGCGCACGGCCGCTGCGGCTGCGCACCGCCCCGCGCAGCAGTGTATCGACACCGATGATCAGCAATAGCGCGCTAATAAATAGCACCATGCCGGCAAAGCCGTGCAGGAAACCCTGCCCGGCGGCATCGCCGAAATGGTAGGTAATCAAAGTCAGCGTAATGACGCGAATAATATTGGCGGTAAATGAAATCGGCACGATCAGCAGCGCCAGGCCCACATTGCGCAAAAAGGAGGCGTGCCGGACAATATTCAGGTATAGCAGGCCCAGCGCTTCCAGCGTAAACAGCGTGTGCAGGCCGGCGCACGCGTCAGCGACCAAAAGTTGATACTGGCCCACCTGCAGCACCACCCCGCTGCGCGCGATCGGGTAGCCGACGGCGAACAGGATGTGCTCGGCACACCAGGATACCGCCATCTTCATCGGCATGGTCACCGTGTCCACAAACGGGCCTGGCAGCGGCAGCATGAACAGCATGAAGAACAGCGGGAACCATTGCACCTTGAGCGCGGCCGGCCCCTGCAGCAGCAGCAGCACCGCCACCACCGTGCACGGGAAGGAAAACATTTCGATAACCTGGATGTTGAGCACCCGCCCCAGCAGATAGCTCAGCAAGCCCAGCGCCAGCACTGGCCAGCCCCAGACCGAGGCGGCGGCGCGCGCCTGGGCGCTGTCGCCTGGCGCGGCGGCCAGCATGGCCGGCCAGTTGCGGTACAGCAGCCACAGCGACACCCCCAGGATGATGGGGCCGTGGGCCTGCTCTTCCCGGCCCCACACTTCCTGCAGCGCGTCGTAGAAGGTGGGCAGGTACAGCGCCAGCAGGCCGGCCAGCGCCAGCAGCCAGGCGGCCGGCAGCGGCTTGGCGGCGGACTGGCGCGCCGGCGGCATCGGTGTGCTGGCGGAGAACATTTAGTGCTCCACCATCACCGAGCCGACCACCGCGATGCCGGCGTGCTGCAATTGGTCGACGCAGGCGCTGATGGCCGCCAGCGAGGTGCGGTTCTTGCGCGCCACCAGCAGCACCCCGCCCACGCGCGAGGCCAGCGCCAGCGTGTCCGAGCCCAGCACGCAGGCTGGCGCGTCGTACAGCACCACGTCGTAGCGCGATTCGAAATTGAGGTTCAGGCCGGCGAACGCGGCGCGCGCCAGCAGCTCCTGCGGATTGGGCGGCAAGGTGCCCGACACCAGCACCGACAGGTCGACCAGCTCGGCGATCTTTTCCACCACGCCCAGTTCGGCGCGCCCGGCCAGCACGTCGGACAGGCCGGCGCGCTGTTTCAGGCCGAAAATGTCCTGCTGGCGCGGGGTGCGCAGGTTGGCGTCCACCAGCAGGGTCTGTTCGCCCAGCTGCGAGAACACCACCGCCAGGTTGGCGGCAAACAGGCTGGCGCCGTCGCCCGGCTCCACCCCGGCCACGGCCAGCGCCTTGCGGCCGCGCCCGAACCAGCGCAGCATCAGCTGGCTGCGCACCGCGCGCAACACTTCGACCTGCGGCGAGAACGGATGGTAGGCCGCCACCAGCTGCGGCGACATGCCGCCGTCGCCCGGCGTCAGGTAGGGATAGTCGAACTGGCGCGCCAGCACTTGCTGGATGTCGGCCTCGGAAATCAGGCCCAGCCGCTGGGCCGCCTCGCCGAAGCGGATGCCCAGCTCCTGCTGCATGCGCAGCACGCGCTCGGCGTTTTCAGGGCTCAGCTTGCCGGAAGCCAGCAGCAGGCCCCCGATGCTGGAGTCGATGGCGGGCGGCAGCGCCGCCGGGGTCATGGCAGGGTGGTTCATAATCAGTCCCATATCAGGTCAGGCGCACACGGCGCGGCATCAGCGCCATGCCCAGCTTGGAGCGGGCACGGGCCGGGCCCCAGTGAATTTCGCCCAGCACAGGGATCTGCACCAGGTCGGCCAGATCGGTGCGCGAACGCACGCGGCGGTCCAGCATCTCGGCCAGCATGCCGAAGCCCACGCCCAGCAGGGTCCCCATGAACAGCGCCAGCGCGGTGTTGAGCAGCAGGCGCGGCGAGGATGGCTCGACCGGCGGCACGGCCGGGTTCAGCAGCGCGATGTCGGACTGGTCGGACTGCCCTTCCATGCGCGTTTGCGACAGGCGCAGCGAAGCCGCGTCCATGGCGCGCTGGGCCGCTTCGACGTCGCGCTGCAGCACGTTCAGTTCGTCGCGCGAGCGGTTGATCTCGAGGATCTTGGTCTTCTGCTCGGCCAGCGCCTGGCGCAGCTGCGACTCGCGCGCGCCCAGGATCTGGGCGTTGTTGCCCACGCTGTTGGAGGTCGACGAGACGGCCGAATTGAGGCTGGCGCGCAGCTGGTCCGCTTCCGCCTTGGCGCTCTGGTACTGCGGGTGGTTGCGGCCCAGGCGCTGGCCAACCTCGGCCAGCTTGGTGTCCGCCAGGCTCAGCTGGGCGCGCAGGTTCTGCACCAGCGGGCTGGCCGCCACGTCCGGCGAATCGAGCGCGCGGCCGCTGGCCACGCTGCGCCGCGAACTGGCTTCCATCTGCTGCGCCTGCGCCACCACCAGCTGGGCCGACAGGTCGTTCAGGCGGTTCGACTCCACGTCCAGGCGGTTGTCCACGCTGACGATGCCGTTTTCCTGCTGGTATTTCGACAGCCGGCTCTGGGCCGCTTCCAGCTGGTCGCGCAGGCCCTTGATCTGCTCGGTGAAGTAGCCGGTGGCCTTCTTCATCGGGTCCGACTTCAGCTGCACGCTGAGCTTCTGGTACTCATCGGCGAAGGCGTTGGCCACCGCCGCCACGAAGGCCGGATCGGACCCCTTGAAATTGATTTCGATGACGCTGCTCTCGCGCGAGGGCACCACGTCCAGCTTCTTCAACAGCAGGTCGGCCAGCCAGTCGCGCACCGTGCCCTTGCCGCCGGTATCCTCGCGGAACTGCTGCTGCACCGCCGGATTGCTGGCCAGCTTGAGCTGGTCGACCACGCGCAGCGCCACGTTCTTGCTGGAGATCAGGTCGATCTGGGTGGCCACATAGCTCGGCATCAGCTGGCCCGGCATGGTCATGCCGGTCACCGGGTCGACGCCCTTGGTATTGAGCAGCACCGTGGAGGCGCCCTTGTAGGTGGCAGGCAGCAGCAGGCTGACCAGCACGGTGATGGCCACCGTGGCGATCAGCGTACCGAGCACGATTTTCTTCCGTGCCTGCAGTATCAGTAAAAATTGGGCGAAATTCATGGTATTTCCTTAGAACAGGCTTTCCTTGACGTACACAATGTCGTCAACCTGGATCGGGTCGTCGTGCTTGACGTTCAGGATCTGCAGCTGGCCGTTGGCGTCCTTGCGCTTGATGCGCATGCCGCGTTCGGTGCCGCGCGGGGTCAGGCCGCCGCCGGCGGACAGGCCCTGCAGCACGGTCATGCCGCGCTCCAGGCGCACCGGGCCGGGATGCTGCACTTCGCCGTAGATGTAGAAGCGCGGCGCGCGCTCGACGAAGATGATGTCGTTCGGCTGCAGCTGGTAGTCGCGGCCGAAGTCGGCCGCCTGCACCATCTGCAGCACGTCGATCACTTCGCGCGTGGTCTTGCCGTCGCGGGTGCGGATCAGGGTCACGCTGTCGCCGCCCTCGGGGCCGATGCCGCCGGCCTGGGCCAGCATGTCCATCAGGCTGCGCTTGCCGTCCACCGGGTAGCGGCCCGGGCGGTTCACCTGGCCCAGCACCGACACCTGCTGGCTCTGGATCTGGGTGACCAGGATGTTGACCTGGGCCCGCTTCACATAGCCGCCGCTTTCCAGCGCGCTGCCGATTTTCTTTTCGGCGGCCGGCACCGTCAGGCCGCCCAGCGCCACCTGGCCGATCAGCGGGAAGGTGATGCTGCCGCTGTCGCTGACGCGGGTTTCCAGCGCCAGGTCGGGACTGCCGTAGACCGAGATCTTCAGCACGTCGCCGGAACCGAGCACGATGTCTGCCGCCAGGGCGGGACGCACGGCCAGCGCCATGACCAGGGACACTGCCATGGCCAGCCACAGGATGAGTTTTTTCATGATGAGCTCACTTATTTTTCAGGTGGATGCGGAGGATGTCATTTCAGGCCGGCCACGCCGCGCGCGGCGGCATCGTCGGCCACCGACTGCGATGCGGCGGCCTGGGCCGGCGGCACCGGCGCGGCGGCGCTGGCAGGCGCGGCCGCTGGCGCCACGGCCGGTGCCGCGGCGGTGGCGGCGGCCGGACTGGCCGGCGCGCCGGTGGCGCCCGGGGCGCCGTCGGCCGGCTTGTTGAAGTACTCGATCTTGGCGGTCGAGCGCAGGCGCTTGATTTCCGCCTCGGCCGCTTCCTTGTTCTTCTTGTTGAACAGGAACTGCTCGATCTGGCTGGTGGCCGCGTCCAGGCTGAGCGGGCTTTCCTTGATCTCGGCGATCTGGATCAGCATGCTGCGCTCGCCCTCGCGGATGATGAACAGCTGGCCCTTGGGCATCGAGGCCAGGCGCGCGCCCAGTTCCGGCGGCAGGTCGGTGCTGGTGCGGGTCAGGCCGGCGCGCACGTATTTGACCTGGTGCTGGTCCAGCCAGGCGGCGGCGTCCTCCAGCGATTTCGCACTGTCGAGCTGGGCCTTGAGCGGTTCGCTGACATCCTTGGTGGCCAGCACCAGCTGGCGCATGTCGAACTGCTTGCGGTTGGCGAAGAACTCCGGATGCTGCGCGTAGTACTGCTCGACTTCGGCCTTGCCCGGGCGGGCCTGGCTGCCGATGCGTTTCTGCATATACGCCTGCGCCACGATCATGGCCTTGGCGCGCTCGATGGCCTGCATCACCTGCGGATCGCGTTCCAGCTTGTCCTTGGCGGCCTCGTTTTGCAGCAGCTGGCGGTCGATCAGGCCTTCCAGCAATTGCTTGCGGGCGGTTTCCTGCTGCGCCGCCTGCACGCCGGAGCGCTGCATTTCCTCGTTGAGTTGCAGCATGGTGATTTCTTCGCCGTTGACGCTGGCCAGCGCCTGGCCGTTTTTCTTGGCCTTCTCGCCGCATGCGGACAAGCTGAGCGCCGCCAGCAGCATCACGGCGGCGACCGAACGACTGGATGGGGAAGCATTTTTCATGATCGTTCCTTTGTGAAAGCTTTTCTGTGCAACATTGTCATTAGACAAACATCTTAGCGAAACAACGCCAACCGTGACGCACGAATGGCAGAGCAGACGGGGCGGTAAGGGATTTAATGGGCGTTTTCTCGCGCGGCCACCACTTTCACGGTGCGCACCACGATCCACAGGTCCATCCACAGCGACCAGTTGCGCAGGTAATCGAGGTCGTAGCGGATGCGCGCCTCCATCTTGTCCAGCGTTTCAGTCTCGCCGCGCAAGCCGTTGACCTGGGCCCAGCCGGTGATGCCGGGCTTGACCTTGTGGCGCAGCATGTAGCCCTTGATCAGCTTGCGGTACTGCTCGTTGTGCGCCACTGCGTGCGGGCGCGGGCCGACGATGCTCATGCGCCCCTGCAGCACGTTGATAAACTGCGGCAATTCGTCCAGCGAGGACTTGCGCAGGAAGGCCCCGATGCGGGTCACGCGCTGGTCGTTCTTCTTGGCCTGCACCACTTGCGCGCCGTCCTCGGCCACCGTCATCGAGCGGAATTTGTAGACGATGATTTCCTCGCCGTACAAACCGTAGCGGCGCTGGCGGAAAATCACCGGGCCGGGAGAGCTGATGCGCACGGCGGCGGCGATCACCGCCATCACCGGCACCAGCGCCAGCGTGATCAGCGCGGCCAGCACGATGTCGCTGCTGCGCTTGACCAGGCTGTTGAAGCCGGTGAACGGGCTCTCGCAAATGGCGATCACCGGCATGCCGCCCACGTTGTCGAAGCGGGCCTGCATCAGGTCGAACACATAAATATCGGGCAGGAAATAGACCGAGGCCGTGGTGTCCTGCAGCTCATCCAGCAGGCGGCGGATGCGCGGCTGCGCCGAGATCGGCTGGCTGATGAAGATCATCTTGATCTGGTGCTGCCGCACGTAGGCGGCGATGTCGTCCATGGTACCCAGCACCGGGTGCCGCATATTGCGCGGCTGGCGCTCGTCGGTGCGGTCGTCGAAGAAGCCGCACACCTTCATGTACAGGTTGGGGAAACGGTCGATGGTGTTGGCGAACTTCACGCCGACGTCGTTGGCGCCGATGATGAGCACCGAGCGCACTTCGCTGTCCTTGTTGGGATCCGAACCCAGCTTGCGCGCGGCCAAATGGCTGGCCAGCAGCACGAAGGGGGTGGCGGCGAACCACACCAGCACCACGTTCTCGTCGTAGTGGTAGGACAGGCCGCTGACCGAGCCGAGGAACACCAGGATCAGCGCGGTGACCACCCAGCCCACCACGATGTCGCGCGCGTAGGCCATCATGCGGCCGCTGCGCCAGGTGCGGTAGGGGTCGACGTACTGGTACACGGAAGACGAAATGAAGAAGGCCAGTATCATCAGCACCAGCGAATAGCCGGTGAACGGCTCGGCGAACAGCATGGAAAACAGGTACAGCGTACCCATGATGATGAGCGGATCCAGCACGCGCTGGAAGAAGGAGATCAGGGGTATGTCGTTAACCGTCATGGTCATTCTCAAAACTGTATGCTGGCACTGACGGCGGCGCCGTGAGTGCGGTAGTTGGTGGAGGCGTTTCCGCTGCGAACTTCATGAAACACATTGGCGGACAGCCGTACCGACTGCAGCGGCGCGTAATTCACGCCCAGGGACGCGTTGCGGCTCTTGTCGTGCAAGTTGGGCGGCGCGATCCGGCCCTCTAGCGTACTAAAATCCCGCTTTTCACGACGCACTGCAGCATTCACGTTCACCTTGGCGCTCACGTCCCAGGTGGTGCTGAAACTGGCGCCCTTGTTCAAACTGTTGTTGACGAAGTTGCTTTCCACGGGCGCGAACTCGCGCCACACCGACGCGTCCATGCGCAGCTTGCGCAGCATCGACCAGTTCATCTTGGCGCGGCCGTTCAAGCCGCTGCTGTCGCGTTCGCCAAAGAAGGTGTGCTTGCGCTCGGCCCAGCCGGCCAGCATGGTGAATTGCGACGTGGCGGAAAACAGCCAGTAGACATTGGCCTTCAGCTCGTTCTGCGTGTAGCCGTCGTCGATCGAGGTGCCGCCCAGGAAGCGGTGGTTGGGATATTTGCCCTTGAGCTGGCTGACCTGCAGGCCGAAGCGGCTGCCGCTGTGCGGCAGGTAGTCGAAGCCGAGGTCGACCTGGTCCTCGGTGCGGTTGTTGAACTGCTGCTGCGGCAAGTCGTAGGTGAACTTCTGGCTGCTGGCCGCCGCCCGCACGCGGTAGCTGGGGTGGAAGCGCCAGGCGCCGTCCACGTATTCGCGGCGCTGCTTGCGCAGGTTGCGCTGGTTGCTGTGGAAGTCGCTGAACGAGGTCAGCGTCTGCGCGTACAGACCGCCGATGTGGCCTTCCAGGTGGTTGCCGATGTGCCACTCGAGGTCGGCCAGGTAATCCTTGCCGCTGTAATCGAGTTCGCTGTAGTGGTCGAACTTCACGCGCGACTGCTTGAACTGCCCGGTCAGCTTCTGGCGGCTGATGGGCATGTCGAACAGCACGCCGTACTGCGTTTGCATCAGCGTGTCGCCGCGCGGGCCGCCGAAGCCGGGGCTGTTGTCGTCCAGCCGGAACAGGTTGGCGTCGTACGAGCGCGTGACGGCCAGATAGGGGTGGATGGTGTCGCTGACGCCGGCGCTGGCCGGGACGCACGCCGCGGCGCCGATAGCGCCGATGAGCAGCGCCAGTGGGTGGGGTTTGAATAGGAGTCGCATGAGAATTTACCAGTAATGCCAATTGCCTGTGACCACGATCCACGCGCCCAGCACACCATTGGTGACGCCGTGCGCCACGATGGCGGTCCAGAGATTGCCGCTGCGCATATACAGCAGGCCGTAAGCCAGGCCGGCAACCATGCCGGCCAGCCACAAGTTGTGCTCAAAACCGAACAGCACCACGGTGATGACCAACGCCTTCAGGGAGACGGCGGCGGCGCGGACGGCGAGGAAATCGGGGGAATGGAGCCAGCGCAGCAGGAAGGAGCGCCAGAACAGCTCCTCCATCACGGGCACCACCAGGGCGGCGCCGGCCATGCGCAGCGCCACCAGGGGCCAGTTCATGGCGCCGTTGGCGGCGCGCGGATCGAAGCCGGCGGCGCTGCCGATCTGCATCCAGCCGGCATCCAGGCTGATCCACAGAACGAACACGGCCACGCCGACGGCGGCGCTGGCGGCCAGCATGGACGCACGCATGCCCTGCCAGGCCAGTTCGGCATAGTGGCGCCAGTACAGCGCCAGCGCGGCGCTCACGGCGAGGATTTTTACGCCGTACAGCCAGCGCGTTTCCTGCGCGCCGTACCCCATGCGGGACAGCACGTCGGCGATGAAAATAAAGACCAGGTAAAGGGCGAACGGAACAATCCGCGCAAGGGCGGGAGCTGAACCTGCGGGTTCGGCGGTAGAGATGTAGGGTTTCACAGTCGTGCGCCTCGGCCAAATTGAAAGATCTGCATTGCTGCCGCAGCCCGATCGGGCCGCCCAGGCAACTTTGCAGATCTTACAATTTTCCGCTCAGCAGCAGCGCACGGCTGCGCAGCGGCTGCTAAGCCTTAGCGCGGGACTCGATCGCTTCCCATTTTTCCAGCGCTTCCAGCAGTTCGCCCTCGATTTGCTCAATACGCGCGTTGACGCGCTTCGCCTCGGCCGCGTTCTTCTTGTAAAAATCGGGGTCGGACAGCTGCAGATTGAGCGCGGTCTGCTCATCTTCCAGCGCGGCGATCAGTTTCGGCAGCTCGTCCAGCTCGCGCTGTTCTTTGTAAGAAAGTTTCTTCTTGACAGCTGCCGGCGCCGCCGTGCTGGCGGCGGCCGGCGCGGCTTCAACTTTGGGAGCCGCCTTGGCGGCGGCGGCCTTGGCGCTGGCGGTGGTATCGCGCACGCGCTCCCAGTCGGTGTAGCCGCCGACGAATTCGCGCCAGTGGCCCTCGCCTTCGGCCACGATCACCTGGGTCACCACGTTGTCCAGGAACATGCGGTCGTGGCTGACCAGGAACACGGTGCCCGGGTAGTCTTCCAGCAGCTCCTCCAGCAGCTCCAGCGTGTCGATGTCCAGATCGTTGGTCGGTTCGTCGAGCACCAGCACATTGGCCGGCTTGGCGAACAGGCGCGCCAGCAGCAGACGGTTGCGTTCGCCGCCCGACAGGGTCTTGACCGGCGAGCGGGCGCGTTCCGGCGCGAACAGGAAGTCGCTCAGGTAGCTCATGGCGTGCTTGCGCTGGCCGTTCACTTCCACCCAGTCGCTGCCCGGGGCGATGGTTTCCAGCAGGCTGGCTTCCTCGTTCAGCTGGGTGCGCATCTGGTCGAAGTACGCCACTTGCAGCTTGGTGCCCTGCTTGACGGTGCCGCTGTCCGGCTTTTCCTCGCCCAGGATCAGTTTCAGCAAGGTGGTCTTGCCGGCGCCGTTGGCGCCGATCAGGCCGACCTTGTCGCCGCGCAGGATGGTGGCGCTGAAGTTGCTGACGATGGGACGGCTATAGGACTTGGACACGTTCTCCAGTTCCGCCACGATCTTGCCGGAACGGTCGCCGGCCGATACCTGCAAGGTGACCTGGCCCTGCTGGTCGCGGCGCACGGCGCGCTGCTCGCGCAGGCGCTCGAGGCGGCGCACGCGGCCTTCGTCGCGGGTGCGGCGCGCCTTCACGCCCTTGCGTATCCATACTTCCTCCTGCGCCAGGAACTTGTCGAACTTGGCGTTCTCGATTTCCTCGATTTCCAGCTGTTCGGCCTTGCGTACCTGGTAGGTCGTGAAGTTGCCCGGGTAGGACAGCAAACGGCCACGGTCCAGTTCGATGATGCGGGTCGCCACATTGTCCAGGAAGGAGCGGTCGTGGGTGATGAACAACACGGACCCCTTGAAGTCCTTCAGCAAGCCTTCCAGCCACATGATGGAGGTGAAGTCCAGGTGGTTGGTCGGTTCGTCCAGCAGCAGCACGTCCGGCGCCGACACCAGCGCGCGCGCCAGCGCCACGCGCTTCTGCATGCCGCCGGACAGCGTCTTCATCAGCGCATCCGCGCCCAGGTTCAGGCGGTCCAGCGTGGCTTCCACCTTGTTCTTCAGGTTCCACGCGTCGGCCGCGTCCAGCTTGACCTGGATGTCGTGCATGCGCTCCATCAGCGCGTCGTCGTCGCCCTGGCCGAACTGGCCGGTCAGCGCATCGTACTCCTGCAGCAGGTCCTGCAGGTCGCCCATGCCGGAGGCCACCGCCTGGTACACGCTCATCTCCGGCTCAAACACCGGCTCCTGCTCCACATAGGCGATTTTCAGGCCCTGCTGCATCACCAGCAAGCCGTCGTCCAGCTTGAAGCGGCCCGAAATAATTTTCAGCAGGGACGACTTGCCCGTGCCGTTGCGGCCGATCAGGCCGACGCGTTCGCCCGTTTCCAGCGAAAATTCCGCATGGTCAAGGAGCGCAAAGTGGCCGAACGCCAGTTGCGCGGAAGAAAGAGAGATGACTGCCATAGTGAGTAAGCCTGCGCGCGGCGTGCTGAAAAAGCCGCTGAAAAGATGAATGAAGCCAGCATTGTACCGACATCGCGGAGGCGGGACTATTTTTTGCCCGGCCATCAGCTATAATTGCGCTCGCTTAGCGTCCTCCCCGTAGCACAATGGATAGTGCACATGCCTCCTAAGCGTGGGATACTGGTTCGATTCCAGTCGGGGGGACCAGAGCCCATCAACACATACCGTCACAAATCGCCGTTTATCACGTTAAATCAGCAAGTTACGGCGATTCCATCAGCAAGATCAAACCTACAAAAACACCCAAAAAACCGCTATTTTGTGCTAGCCTTTACGCAATTTTTACGCACAAATTACGCAATGGCGACGATCAAAAAAAATGGTAACGGCTGGCGCGCGCAGATTGCCATCAAAGGCACGCGCGAATCAAAGACGTTCTCCACCAAGGCCGAGGCCATTAGCTGGGCGGCCGAACGCGAGACGGAAATCCGCAAGCAAGCGAACACCGGCATCGATGTCCGGAAAACCTGTGGCGACGCCTTTGACCGGTACGGACGCGAAGTGTCTATCCGAAAGAAGAAAACACAATGGGAGCAGACGCGCCTGGCGTTTATTGGCAACCAGCTCGTCGATGGCCAGCCACTCCGCGAGGTGCTGTTGAATGCTCTGACATCTGACATGCTCGGGCAATGGCGCGATAAGCGGCTGAACGTAGACAAAGTTGTCGGCTCTACGGTCAACCGGGACTTCAGCCTCCTCTCCAATGTTTTCCAGGTCGCCAGAAAGGAATGGAAGTGGATGCGTGCGAGCCCATCCACAGATGTACGCCGGCCAAAGGATCCGCCGCCTCGTGACCGCCGCATTCGGGACGATGAGATCGACATGATCACCCTCGCGTCCGGATTTTGCGAGACCGAAGTCCGCAAGGTTGGCCAGCGCGTCGGTGTGGCCTTCCTGTTCGCCATTGAGACTGCGATGCGCGCCGGCGAGATCTGCAACCTTCGTCCACCGAACATCAGTGGCGCAGTCGCCACGCTCGAGGATACCAAGAATGGCACCCGCCGGCGGGTGCCACTGTCCCCTAGGGCGCTAGAGCTCTTAGGATTCCTGCCGAAGGGTGATGACGACAAATGCATATTTGGATTGACCGAGGGTTCTCTGGACGCTAATTTCCGCAAGTTGAGAGCTACGACGGCCATCAAAGAACTGACGTTTCATGACACTCGGCACGAAGCAATAACCCGCCTTGCTAAGAAGCTGAATGTCTTGGAGCTGGCACGTGCTGTTGGCCACCGAGATCTAAATATGCTTCAAATTTATTACAATGAAACCGCTGAGAATTTAGCGAAGAAATTGTAAAGCCGCAGGGTTTCGCGTCAAGGAATCAACAAGCCAACTAGCGATTGCCCCCAACAGGGCGAGCAAAGTTCACTCGCCTAGCGGTCGCTGCGGTGGGTGTTGTTGGGGCGCGTCGGCAGCAGCTTTGGGAAGCCCCGAGTTGACCACGCCAGCTGACTGAGCTGACTCTTGCATGTGAGCGTTCATTGCCGCCAACTTCGTCAACTGCGCATTTTGTATGGTCGCTTCGGCCATCTGCTTAACAGCGTCGTTCGACGCTGGATCGTTGCGAACGGACAACGCTTTATTAATCATCATCGCTGCGTCCGTCTCTAACCCAGCGTGTTTTACCTTCCGCTGCCACCTCTTGTACTGCTCTGCGGCGTACCAACTCACTACCATACCAACCACGCCGATCATAGCGCTGACAAGCGGCATGCACTGGACTGCTGTGCTCTTCCAAGTGTAGGCAGAAGCGTCCAAATATGAATTAAGCACCGTCCCCACTACTCCAGCGACCACTCCGCCGGAGGCAACGCCTCCGACTCCAACACCCGACTTTGCAGAGCTGTCCGCGTACATTATCGCTCCAACGTGTTGTAAAACACCTTGGAGCAATATTTCAAGGCGGATAAATATCTATGGAAGTGCTTGTAAAATTCAGCATGGTTTTCGGCTAGCGTATGCACGACGCAATGCACCTTGTTCCCCATAGTATAACATTTAGCAAACTTCGAATCTTGAGATGCGAAATCACACGCCGCAAGCACTTTCTCATTGATGTTCTCGCCCGTCCATAGCGACGGGTAGGCCATTTGATAGAAGCCGGGATCACTCAGATCGCAACCCACGATGTATAGTCCGCCGTCGATCTTAAGACTGATCACACTGTCCGAATCAAGCGTGGCACGAAATCCCTCATCAAGAAACAACGTAAGTAAAGAGTGCATTGTTTCTGTTTTTATATTCAACATATAATCCGTTGGTAAGTTTTGAATTCAACCATTTTACTCATCTTTGAAGGCATTAGCTATACCCCTCGCATCGGATAAGCCACAGAAGCAAGAAGGGTACTCCACTGTTACCCGCGTTAAACAAAAATCCCTCCCCCCTTCTTGCCACACATAGTTTATCCCTTAAATCATCCCTAGCAAAATTCAATACCCGCTCGCCGTCACCTTGCAATCAGAGCATCAAGAGAGGCCGCTTTCGCAACACCCGGTGATCGCCATTACTCTCGCAACAGCGATTACGGGCTGAGGTAAAATATGAATAAACTGACACAGTTGAGTAATTTTTAGCACAGAGAAATAAACAAAACCTATCCGGAGATAAACTCATCCGCAGCATTCTTAATGATGCGCGAACGGATATCTTTAATGTATGGAATTGTCATTAATTCCGCCCTTTTGGCTTGCACGATTGCTCCGACGGTAGGGAACTTTGGTTTTACACGTTCCAAAAGCCGCTCACTTACCGGAAGCGCCGTCACAGCCTCCTCTAACAAGGAACTTACAATAGAGCTAGTAACAACTTTGTACCCGCATTCTGCACAGAATTTCGCGCTGGACGGGATGGCATTAGAGCAATCGGGGCAAGTATCGCTGGGAGCTAAAAGCGTACCCAAAAAAACTTGAATTTGAGAATCAGACGACGAAAACTCCCGATAGTCGGTAAGACTTAAACGCGCAATAGCATCTGAAGTTTTTTGCGTATCAAAGGCTTTTTCCGTAGCCATTAAAGCGAGATTCACTAGATAACGTGGACCCGTCCCATGGGCTGTCTTTACTGTGCCCAATTGCGAAACCAAACCGGAGTAGCTCAATATATCTAAGGCCAACTTGAGATTTGGTGACATGTCTCGTTGCACAGTGAAAAATGCCGACTGATACTCACTTTTTGTTCGGCGATGGTTTTTAGTGCGGATCTCCGGAACGATATAACCTCGCAGCAATTCTAAGCCGGTTCGTATGTGCGCAGCATATTTAGGAAGTCTCTTGTTCAAACTTTGGTGATATGGCAAAAGTGCTTGATCAACGTAGTTTTGAACAGCGAGACTCACAGCTCGCTCTGTCAGATTCGTACTACCAGAAAGAGCATTATTAAGAATATGCAACAATGCACGAGGATTCCCGTTTGAGAGATCAATACACAGATCTAATTCAGCCCCTTTTGCAAATATTTTTTTACTCAATGTAGACGAGTTAACGCGTTTTTCCAAGATATTTCGAAAATGCGCACGATTCTCGCGGCGTCCACCTTCACCCGGATCAAAACGAATAACAGGCAGAACAATAGCATCCTGACCAACCTCGAAGTTTCGCCCGTAATTTGTAACCGTGGGATAAACCGCTGCTTTGCAGGCTATCTGACCGCCATGTAATAGTTTGAAAATTTCAAAGAAAATAGTTTGTTGACCGGGAATAAACGTATGCGCCGCCTCGTCAAAAAAGAAAACAATCTTATTGATCGAAAATCGCTCAGCAACACTCTTTATAATATTAACCAAGAAGCTGGTGTCTTGTGCTTTGGCGAGAAAATCCACACCGATCTGGGAAATAATATCCTCTCGACTTCCTTTGCTAAAGGCCAGCTTCTGCAATAAGTGGATTTTATCTTCCAACATCGCCTTTGTTTCGCCGACTGATGAAATACCAAAAACCCTTTGATATGGATCGGAAACCCCCGTCTTAGCGATCAAATTCAATGTCAAAAGCTTTTCATGCAGCGCCTCCAGAATCTTGATGTTAACCCAGATTTGAAAAGCGTCACGTTCATCAGCCTTTACTCCCTCAAGCAGCGTGCTAGTTTTGAAGTTTACGTATACGCCGAGTTTTTTATCTGTAGAGAAGGTTAAATCGAGTTCGATCTCGGCCATGCGCAGCAGCATCGATTTGCCGACGCCTCGTGCCCCTTCAAGCAAATTAGCTCCACTCCCCTTCAGTGCATCAATAACGCGCCGCTCAAAGTCACCTAGAACGGAAACTCTTTTAATATCCTCATACAAAAGATCTTCGCATCGTGCTGTTTGCAATAGATCCTCACCTGAGACCTGCTGTGATTTATCAACGCTTGCCATTCTATTTCCTCAATATCTGAGGCATCGCCTCTTGAATTTTTTCCTCTAACTGTACGAATCGACCAAAAATCATACTTAAAATAGCCGCCTGCGCCCTCAGAATCAATTTGAACTGCTGATTCACGAACGACTGCGAATCACCTAAAGAAAAACGGCCAGGCGAAAGAGGTGGTAAGTTAGCGGTTTTCCCATGGACCGTGTTGCTCAGTTCACGATAGATTTCTTGAAACTCCCTTTGCTTACAGATTGGATCAATCGTTTCCACACCGTGAACTTGTTTTAAATACTCTAAGTATCCAGTCGAGTTGAGATGAGCTACCATTCCGGAAAAACTGAGGTCGTCATCCTTATTTTTCCATCCCCAATAGGCATGAGGTAAGTCCCAAAGATAGATAGCAGCCAATCCCATTTCAAATGCGCGTCGAGTGGACATCTGGGATGGCACTATTAGCCCAGATGCACAAAAATACAAGGCCAATGAAAAGTCGGAAAATATCTCATCGAGCAGCTCCTCACATATTGTTCGTTGCACTGGCCCGGAGCAATAGTGAGTGAGAAGTTGATCGCGCACCTCACTTATCATTCGAGACTGTAAATCTACCTTGTCGACATATGGGATAAATGTTGGATCTACAGACTTCAAATTGCTACCGAAACTAGCATGTAGCGAGCTCAACACTTGGTCCATTGGAATTCGCTCCCCATGTGCCATACGACAACCTCCGAGAAATTTATAGAAATAGTTTATATTTAACACATCGAAACTACTGAGGGCCCATAATCGGCCGGTCGCGGCACGCTTGGAGATGAGCTTGGGACGCCCGTTATTAGTTGCGCCAAGTTTGTTTGAATTCCTGATCAAACCACATCTCGACTATGTCTCGTACGCTGGTTGTAGTCCTAAAATCAAGGTAAGAAGGATGCATATTCTTCAGCCAAGTATGAAACTCTACAAAGCTTGGGTTATCGTTTGCAAAACCGTTAGGATAAAACTGCTGCGCCCATGAGTGGCAGAGGTGACGGATGACCGTTTCGCTTTCGCTTTTCTTCATATTTCGAACTCTCCCGTTCAACTGTAGTTAGCCGTCCTGAGTGACCGTCAGCCGTAGCCGATAGCTGTCAATAATAGCAAATTTTCCATACGGAAAACTCACATTTTGTCATCGGAGGAAGAATGGGGGGGTCTTGGCTATGCCAGCTTTGTTCAGCTAGAACTCATACTGCCGGCGCCCTGGGGCCGGCGGGGGCGGCAATTGGTTCGTCAAACACATCCACTCCTGTTTGAACTCAACCACCTCCCCTTGCGAGTTTCTATACTGCTCAATGCCAACGACTCTGATCTTGCCGTCCTTCCATCGCCTTATCCGCGCCTCCAGTAGCACCTCCGGAGCCTTCGTGTAGCCAGGCTCCGGCAAGTACTTGAACCGGGCGATACTCATCAGCGGGTGCATGCCTTGACTGTCGGTCTCGACCAACTCGAACGAACCGAGTCGCTGCCGGGCCAAGTCTTCGCTAACAACTCCCCTGGTGAGCTTCACACCGTTTAACCGCAGTTTAACCATCCTTTCCATTACGCACCTCGATATACTGTGTTTTTATACAGCACATCAAACTCAGGCGGTCAGAAAAGGCCCGCTGGTTCGGATGCCCTATCCCAGCTATAGATGATCAGTTCTTGTCGCTGGACACCAGCGCCGCCGCCAACTGTGTAGCTGATGCCGGTAGAGTCCATCTGGAAGCGAGCAAAGATACGCCGAATGTCGGGATGATCGTTAAGACTGAGAATAGCCTTTCCCTTTATCCTGGACATCAGCTCAGCCATACGCTCGTATTCTTGCAGCGGAAAGTCCACGCCGTAGCCGGCCGTGTCCAAGTACGGTGGGTCAAGGTAGAACAGCGTATGCGGCCTGTCGTAGCGCTCCATGCACTTGTACCAGTCCATGTTCTCGATGTAGGCTCCTGAGAGGCGCAGATGCGCCGCAGACAAGTTCTCTTCAATGCGCAGAAGGTTCACCGGCGGCGCAGTCGTCGCCGTGCCCCAGGTCTGCCCTTCTACCTTTCCCCCGAAGGCCTGCTGCTGGAGGTAAAAGAAGCGCGCGGCGCGTTGAATGTCTGTCAGCGTGTGCGGCGGCGTGTCCTGCAGCCACTTGAACACGTCGCGGCTAGACAGCGCGTACTTGAACTGGCGGACGAACTCCTCCAGGTGGTTCTTGACGACCCGGTACAGGTTGACCAGCTCGCCGTTGATGTCGTTGAGGACTTCCACTTCTGCCGGCGGCCGCATGAAGTACAGCGCGGCACCGCCGGCAAATACTTCGACGTAGCAGGTATGCGCGGGGAACTGAGGAATGATGCGGTCGGCGAGGCGTCGTTTGCCGCCGATCCAAGGGATGATAGGCATTGCCATAGGTAAACGTTTACATTTATGCTAGACTCTCGCCGCCTTCCGGAAGGTAGCAGAGCCTTGCTTGGTTTACTGCCTCAATCAGTGAACTGAGGCCCATGGCCGCTGTTAGCGCAGCGGCCGTGGGCGCTCTGTTTTTTTGTGCAGACGTCTGCACTGGCGAATTACTCAGGCCGTGCCTGATCCGTCGCCAACTTCAAATTGCTGTAGAACTCCCTGAAGCCGATGACTTGCTCCCGCCAGACCCGGCAGGACGCGGCGTTGTGGGCGTCTGCTTCTGCGACGGCAGCGAGCGAAACTCCGGAGGGTTCTCGGTCAGCGCCTTCGGCAGCGCCGGCAGCGTCACCTGTCCAGGCGGCGTTGTATGTCCGCACGAAGCCAGCATTGACACTGCAAGCAGCGTTGTCAGCCGCCGTGACATAGATCGGCACTTGTCGTTCAATCTCTTCTCCTTTGATGTAGATTTTCTGGATGCGGTCCCGATACTTAATTTCGGTGCGCACTACTACTTCGGCTTGCGCGCGCGCTATGGCCACCGTCTGCGCGGCCTGGCGCGTCACGTAGTCGATATATCGCTCGCCCGCCCAGCGCTCGCCGCGCATGACGCCCAGGGCGAACACTGCAGCGGCGGCCAGGCCCAGCGTCAACAACCGCGCCCAGCCGGGCAGCACGAACTGCCCCAGCTTCATGGCCAGGCCAATCACGCGAACACCTGCAGGGCTTTCTGATACATCGCCAAGCGCTCCGCCCAGCCAATGGAGTCGCCGATCACCGCCGTCTTCTTGCCCCTGTTGACGACGTCGCATACACCATCGAAGTCGCGGGCGTCGGCCCAACTGTTCACGCGGTTCGCGGACCAGAACCAGCCGGCACTGCGCAACGCCCCTGCCGGCGTGCGCAACCAGGCGGCGACCTCGGCGCGCGCGATCCCGAAGTACCTTGCGCATGCGGCGTGGTTGTTCTCAAACGTGAGCTGGATGGCACCAGCCCCACGGTTGCGCCAGCCGTCGCCGCTGGCCTCATCACGGTTGCCCTCGCGGTTCGCATATGCGTGGTTTGCGATGCGCTCAGGCTGTCGCTCGTAGGCTGCGGCCACCGCAGGCGGGAAGCGCTGCGGCCAGGTGCGCATCAACGCCTCCGCCGAATAGTTCAGGTTCTCCTCGAACTTGGTCAGCTGCTTCGACTCGTGGCCAACCGTCGCGAGGAAGGCGGCCTGGCGCACGACCGTTGTGATATCGAACTCCGCCATAGCCGCGTTCAGCGGCACCAGGAGCGCGTCAATGCGGCTGGAGGCCAGTGGCATCATCATTGCCAGTTGCGCGGCATTCACAGGCCACCTCGCACGTCCTTGACGATCTGTGCCGCGTCCTGCGCCAGTTCGCCGATATCCTTGCCACGGCGGCGTTCCAGCCACAGCACGATGCCGCCCAAGATCCACCATGCCGGCACGCCGGCCAACACCATGATCGGCGTGGCGACGGCCAGCATACCCAGGGCGGGATCGGCGCCGTTGGCCGCCGACATAAAGCGCGCGGAGTCAAACAAGGTTGGCCACCAGCTGTGCAGCGCAGCCACCAGCAGCGGCCCCAACAGCGCCGAGGTGGCAATCGAACAGGTGAACCGGATGAACGCTTCGCGGCGCGTGCGCGGCCACATGAACATGAACGTGACGGCCGAAGCGGCTGCGCCGGCCAGGACAGGAACGCCGACGATCTTGTACAGCGCGCCGACGCCGGCAGTGGTGGTTTCGATTGCGGGCATGGTGTCTTTCATAGGAATAAAAAAAGCCCACCGAGGCGGGCTGCAAGAGTTGGAATGGAAGGGCACGACGACTTAACAGGACGCTCACTCGGGGACCTCAACTGGCCCAACCAGCACCTCATCGACGTAGCGGTACTGGTCGATGCGCCCGGGGTCAAAGTCGGCCGGCGCAGTCAGCACTGCCTGCTCCGAGCCCGATGGCACATGCTCATCGGTGGCGGTCGCGAATACGCGGTTGTCGTTAATGATCAGTTTCATATCGGTCCTTTAGGTCATGTCCACGTAGTTGACGCTCTGGGCAGCATTCACGCCTCCGTAACCAGTGCTACCAATGTCGAAGGCGCAGTTCTCAAACGTGCCCCATATCTGCATGGTCGAGGAGTTCGTCATGTTGGTGATGACAACGGTTGCACCGGCAATAACGGTGTTCGAACTACCCGCATTGCCGCCAATGAGCCGACCACTGTAGGTAAGCGGAATCGCCCCGAGGTTGTTGCCGATCATCTTGGTAGCAATGATCAGGATTTTTGATGGGAATGTTGGACCGAACGGCACATAGGTTCCTACAACGCCGTCCTCATTCGGCGTTTGCTTCGTTACCTGCTTATTTGCGATTAGCCAGGACTTGGCGCTTGCGCTCGCAACCAAGCGGGCAATGAAGTTCTCCGATACCGCAATCGCGCCTTTCGCCACTGAACTGCCGAACAGCGCGGCCAATGCTATGTTGCTTGTGCATGCCGCACTCGCACACGTCGCGTCATTCACGAACACTGCCGGATTCGCCGCGATAGTAGCCATGTAGCCAGCCGAATTGACGAGCGTGGCCAGGAGTGGCGTGTTGGTGTACAGCGCTGTCAGACCGGCGGCCGAGCTGAGCATCGCGCCCATGGCCACGGCACTATTCAAGAGCGTTGCCTGCGTGGATGCGGAGTTGAGTAGCGCCGCCAGCAAACCGCCCGAGCTGCTCGATGCAGCGGCGCAGATATCTGTCATCGCCAACGGCGAACCGGCAAAAACTGCTGCAGCCGTGACCGAGTCGACCACGCCCGCGTAACGCCCGGGCAGGCGCAGTGCTTTCTGGAAGCCAGCGCGGTTTTCCGCAATGGCAAGGTACGCTTGCAGCTCAGCCGTGGTCACATTCCCCAGCGCGGCCGCGCGCAGCAGCCTGAGGCCTTTTTGAACACTCATATTCCGTCCTATTGTTTAGTTACCTGCAAGCCCCAATACCCCGGGGTCAAGGCAATCGATGTCGAGGTAAACGAGTTCGACAGCCTCACCGATACCGTGCCGGCGGCGCTCACTACGCCGCTGACGCTCAGGCCCACCGGCAGCGCCACGACTGGGATCACCGCAACCCAGTCGCCAACGGCCACCCCGGACGCTGGTACAGTGATGTCCACCGCAGCGTTGCCAGCGATGCTGGTGAGGGTCATATTGAAGCGCAGCCGCAGTGGCAGTTCCGACAGCCAGCACTCGGCAGCGAAATCGGGATCGGCCGCGATCATGATCCAGGCGCCACCCACGGTACGGAACGACGTAGCGTCATCATCCGGCTCGACGCTGCCCGCCTGCCACTCGAACAGGCCAAGCCGCCGCACCAGGTAACGTGTCGCCACCAGCCCCCCAGCGATGGCACGCAGGTCAGCGCGGTCCTCGTATGCCTTCACGGCCGTAACGAACTCTGCCATTTCCAGCCCGCTCTCGTCCGCGTTGACGCGCACGCCTTTCAATCGCTGCCCAGCCAGCGTCGGCAAGCCAGCCAGAGCGGCATGGGCAAGCACCGAAGCGCCCATCTGTGCAATTGAGGTCGCATTGGCAAGCGCCGCCCCCGCGCTGCCGGCGGCGGCCGTGGCGGACAGACCAGCGGCAGACGCACTGGCCGCTGCAGCATCTGCCCGGTCATGCGCGTCGCCGGCAGCTGCTCCCGCAGCGCTTGCGCTGGCCGATGCAGCGCCTTGGCTCATCGCCGCAGCCAGCGCCGAACCATAGGCCTCCGTGGCGTTGTGCCAGACGTTCTGACCGAGCGCCTTGAACTGAAGGACCGCAGCGATGAGCCAGGTCACGAACGCGTCAAC
Source organism: Massilia sp. NBRC 108631 (assembly GCF_059704565.1). Taxonomy (NCBI): domain Bacteria; kingdom Pseudomonadati; phylum Pseudomonadota; class Betaproteobacteria; order Burkholderiales; family Oxalobacteraceae; genus Massilia; species Massilia sp. NBRC 108631. The sequence goes on along the minus strand of NZ_BAAKJE010000302.1, from coordinate 48,133 downwards.
GAGCAGGGAAAAGGTTGCCCGGTTCCCCCGCTGCGGCGCCGCAGTGGCCAGCGGTGTTAATGGAGGTGGGTTCTCTACTGCCATCAGATCATTCCTTGTACGGTTAGGGTCAGGTTGACCTCTTTTGAGTTTTCATATGTGAGCTTGCCGACACCCAGGCCGAACGAGCGCAGCCCCGAGTAGTTGGGTAGGTTGGTGCCAATCCAAACGCACGGCACGCCCATCACCAAGTTCAGCGTACGCAGCACCCCGTTGGCCTCGGCGATGGGCAAGATCGCGCTGGCCGTCATGTCCTGCGCGCTCTTTCGCCGTTTGATTTTCGTCTTGCCAAACTCATCCGTTTTCACGTACGAGTATGACTTCGGCTCGGCCGTAGCACCGAACTGTGTATCGCCAAGTGGCCTGAGATCGCCGACCGACAGAATCCCGCATTTCACTACGCCGCTCGCACGCGAGAGCACGAACTCAACCTGGCAGGAGAGATAAGGCTCCAGGCCTGTGACGAGAAAGTCAGTCACAGGTCTGTACGGCTCATAGAAATGCTCGAACCAGTCGTCAGGCGCGCTATCCTCCAAGCTGGCCTGATAGCGGCCCACCTCTTCACCACCCGGCGGCGAGGTCACGACAATGCTGAGCACCTCCGCGTCCAGGCCGCCGCCGAAGATGCCGGTGACCGCGCCCGGCTTCAGCACAACACGCAACTGCTGATCCACCTCCGTTTGCGTGTTGACCTCACCGTCGAACATCGCGTACCGATTGGTTGGAGTCAGGTCGAGCCACCACGGGGCGGGCGCGGCCTGGTTCACTTCCAAGGCGGGATCTTTTCCCACATTGCCGGCACGCTGGCTCTCGAAGATCCGATGCGTACCAGCCCGTCGGCAACGTACACCAACGGCATACGTTGCGTTCGGGTCCCATAGCACGTATTCGTTTTCCGGCACGTTGCTGCTAACCAGGTTGTCATCGGAGATCGCTGTGGGCACCAGCACGCTAAGCGAAGCCGCCATTACGCGCCCTCCTCTACCGTGCGCATCGCCACTGCGCCCTCCGTTACCTGGTCAAACTGCGTGGCCAGCTTGTCGGTGCTTACCGCCGTGGCCTTCGACGCGATCCGGATCGTCTCCAACTCGGTTCGCACCAGTGCCAGTTCGCGGGCCAGCTGCGCCACGTCTGCGCCGGCCAGGCCGGCCGTCGACGTCTCGCCGGCGGATGCACGCGTAGGCTGCACGAACTCGACGCGCGTGCCGTCTGCGTCTACGCTGCGTCCCGCCACCGTGGCGGTTCCCCCAGTGGCGGCTTGCCCTGCAGACGTCTTCAACCCTTCGATCAACGCCGCCATACGGACCTTGAAGTCCGCCAGGGAATCCACCACCGACATGGTGGCCACCGTGTTGCCCAGCGTCGCATCCAACTGCGCCTGCGCTGCAGCGAGCGTCTGATCCAGCTGCAGGATCTGCGCGTCGTAGGCATCCTGCGCGAGCTTGATCTCCCGATCAAACGCAGCGGACGCCGCAGCCTGGCCTTTCTGCAGTTGATCCAACTGCTTCTCGGCCAGTTCAATAGCGGAGTCTGACTTCGTCAGCGCGTTGTCCGTCAGATCGTTCAAGTCCGCGATTTGGCCGGCAGTCACGTAGAAGTCCCGGGCATAATCTTCGAACGACTCGAACAGGCCTGCGCTCGGCTGCGACACCACGCCCAGTACGTCCTTCAACGCGTCCGCGCTCGGCAGCACGCCCGAGGCCTTCGCCACGGCCAGCGCCGCCGCGATCTGCGACTGGCCCACCCGGCGATCCATCCCTGCCGAGTCTTCCAGCCGCATGCCGTCCAGCGTGGATTTGAGCGACTGCCCCAGCTGGCGCAACCGATCATTTTTGCCCTTCTCTGCGTCAATGCTGGCCGCCATGGAATCAGCTTCGAGCTTGGCCAGCTCTTCGGCCGACGTCTTGCGCGCCGTGAGGATGGCCAGCTGGGCATCGAGCGACGCCTTGGCACTGGCCTTCTCCGCCTCAATGCTCTTCGACACCACGGCCATCGCGGAGTTGGCGGCCGTCTTGAGCGTTTCGATCATCTTCTGCTCTCCCTGTAATGCCTTCAGCCGGTCATAAAGCGCCTTGGTAGACGCAGACATGCCAGCCGTCTCGAACTTACGCAGCTCACTTTCACTCATCCGCGACTTCAGGATGGCGTCGATCTGCTGCTGGTAGCTTTCATTGGTACGCGCCAGCGCCTCCGCTGCGGCCTTGTCTGCCACAGCTTTGGCATCTGCCGCCGCCTTCGCTTCGGCCGCCGCCTTGGCCTGCGCCTGCAGCACCTCACGCTGTTCGTATAGAGCCAGCGTGGACGCGGCCATACCCTTCACTTCCAGCGCGCGCTGTTCGGCAAGCGGCAGCGCAGCCTTTACCAGTTCATCGATGTCGGCCTTGATAGCTGCATTCGTCTCCGCCAGTGCATCGGCGGCCGCACGCGCCTTTTCGGCCGCGATGGTCTGGTCGTAGAGCGCCAAGTTGCTCTTATCCTTCGCGTCACGCTCGCGCTCCAGCAGCTGCACAGAGGTCAGCGTGGCCTGGTCGTAGCGCTCTTGCAGCAACCTGCGCTCTTCGGCGATGTCCTCTTGCGAACGGCTGATGTCCACGATTGCCGCGTGCGTCTTGGCGAATGCATCGGACAGATCCATCAGCGCCGCGTACTGCTTGGCGCCGGCCTCCGTGGCAAGCGCCCCGGACGAAGCCAGGCCCAGGACAACGTCCCTGAACTGATCCCGCGTGGTGATGCCGGCAAGCCCCATGGCGGCCAACTGCTCGGTGACGTACTTCTGCACCGGAGCCAGTCGCTGCGCCTCCGTCAGGAAGTTGTCGTTGAACGAAGATGTTTTGCTGGCCAGCTCGTTGATGCCGCCGGTCAGTCCGATGAGGCGTTCGCGCGCGGCGATGCTGGCCAGTCCGGTTTGCCCGAACGTGCTACCGCTCGAGGCCAAGATGGAATCGAGGTTCGCGTAATTACTCGACACCCGCACCAGCGTCTCGAGGTAGCCCTCGCCGACTTGCTGGAACTGGTCAAGGCCAGCGACTCCGAACTTAGCCAGGTCGTCTCCGACCTTGGAGAACACCGTCTCAAGCTGCTTCTGGATTTCCTCACCGCTCAGCCCTTTCAGGCTGATCTTGCCCACGTCCACCACGAACGAGTTCAGGTGCTGCGTGAACTCGTCGCCGCCGACGCCCAGCAGATTGCCGGCCTCCGATACGCTGGTGGCCAGGTTGCGGATCACCTTCGTGAACTGGTCGTTCGCCTCGGCTCCCAGGCCCGACAGCGACGTGCTGAACTTGTCGCTGCGGAACAGGCCACCGTCCTTCTTCGTGTCGGTGTACTGACTGGCCACGACGCCACTGGACAACGCATTGCCCAGTGTTGACTTATCGAGCGTCACGCCGGTATCGAGCGTGGTCACCTTGCCGCCGAACACCCCACCCAGGATTTTCCCGGTGATCTTGCCGACCAGGCCGCCGGTGAGCTTGTCCAGCACCAGGCCGACGCCGCCGCCCAGGACCGCCGTCATCAGCGTCGAGTTGCCCAGCTCGTACGCGCTACCCTTGCTGTCGGGCGCCATTTCGCCTGTCAGCCCAGCCGTCCTGACGAGCAGGTTGCCAAGGCCCGAGATCGAGCTCTCGATGTTGCGCAGAGAGGCCAGCATGCCGGCAGTGTGGGACAGCTCGATGTTCGAACTCTTCTCCAGCGCATCAAGGGAACGAGCGATCGAATCCGACTTGCCGGTAGGGTCGCCAAGAATCGAACCGGTGCCGGCCGCTTCCTGGCGTTCCTTGGACACATTCGCACCGCCCGACCCGCCGCCGCTGATCGCCACACCCAGGCCGGCCAGCAGCGCGATGACGGCAGCTCCGGCAGCGACGTTGGCGGGGAACGGCAGCGAGGCCAGGGTTTTCGCCACAGCCGCCACACCGTCCGCTGCAGCACGCACGCCGGAATTGGCCACCGATGCCGAGGTGGCCGTGGTATCGACTGCAGTCTCCGTAGCCCGGCTGGCCACGAACAGGCTCGTGAAGGCGGTCAGCAGGCCGCTCTTAGCCACCATGCTCTCGATAGCCATCGCCATCTCGACCGCCCTGAAAGTCTTCTCCACGGCGTCCATGGCCCGATAGCCGGCCGTGTGTTCCTTGAAGAAGGCTTTGCCGGCCCCCGCGATGTCGCCATACGAGCGCACCTGCGCTTGCGCGCTCTGCGCAGCGGCCGCAGCATTGGCTTTGTGGATCTTCGCCTGGTCAGGCCCGGCCTCCTTCAGGGACACGGCCAACTGGGCCGCCACCGCCGCCTGTGCCTTGCCGTACCCTGACAAGGCCGTGGTGATGCCACCGATGGCACTGCCAACCTCGCCGAAAGACTTGGCCATGCCAGCCGCAGCCGACCTGGTCACTTCATCCAGCGACGACATTACGTCCAGCAGTTCCTTCGCCTCGGCAACACCACTCCCCTTTTCCAGCGCAGTTTTTTTGCCCTGCAACTCCGCTAAGCGCGCGTTGGCAATGATGAGCGCCTCTACGGTGGCAATCTCCGCCTGGCTGCCTTCATTGGCCTCCAGCGACGCTTTACGCAGCTCCAGCTTGGCAATGGCGGCGCGCGTAATCTGTTCGGGCAGCTTGCCGTAGTTGTCGATCTCCGCCTGCAGCGCATTCACCGATTCAAAAGCGCCGGCCACACGCTTCTGATTAGCCTCCAACTCCTCCTTTTCCTGCCGCTCAGTCTCACCACGGCTCACCAACAGCCGCTGGTTCAAGCTAAGCTGCATCAAGCCTGTTTCAAGCAGTTGCTGCTCCTTGTCGGAAAGGTTCACAGTGCCTTCGGCGCGGCCACGAATGAGCGTGGCGATCTGCCGCTCGGCTTCAGTCAAGGGCCTGGCCAGTTCCAATTCTCTGGCCGACAAAGCGATCTTCTCCTGCAGGGCTTTGTTGAGCGCGTCATAGTCGCTCTTGGCCTCTTTCGCATCTTTTTCCGTCCCGGTGCTGTATGCCAGCGTCTTCTTCTCCGTGCCTGCCGCCGGTGTCGGCTTATTAGCGCGCGCTGCGATGCGCGCCAGCACCGCCTGCTCCATCAAGTTTGCAGGCTTGTTCCACAGTTCTTCATAGCGCCGGTTTGCGTCGTCCAGCACGGCGTTGCGTTCAGCGAGCGCCTTGCGCAGATCGTCCACCGGATTGCGCCCTTGCGCCAGCTTTGTCGCAAAAACAGTCGGGCTCAGGTTGTGCGCCGCCGTCGCCGCAAATTCGATGTCGGCGTACACAGCTTTGAAGCTGCCCTTAATCGCGGAGAAAATGCCCGGCAGCAGCTTAGCCACATCAATTACACGCGCAATGCCCACGGCCAAGTCGTCGGCCCACCCGCCCGCCGGCCCGTTAGCCAAATCCGCTTCCATCTTGCCAGTATCTGAAAACGCTCCCAGCAGGTCATTGAGAGCGGGCAGCGCCGCGATAGTGATCGTCGTCGCCATAGCCTGGTAATTCGCCTTGAGCATGCCCAGCTGGTCCTGGTACGTCGCTGCAGCGCTCGCCGCATCGGCGCTCACACCTGTGAACTTGTCGACGTTATCGGCCACGTCGTTCAGGTATGGCAGTAGTTCAGCACCGCTCTTCTTGAACACGTCCGTAATGAGCGCGGCCTTGCCTGCGCCGTCTTCATATCCCTGCAGGCTCTTCGCCACATCCACCAGCACTTCGGCCGGGTCGCGCAGGTTGCCTGCTGCGTCCTTTGCCGACACACCCAGCACGCCTAGCGCCTTTCGCGTCTTGCTGCTTTCTTCATCGACGCCGGCCATCCCCCTTGCGAGGATTGTCAACGCGCCGTCGACCTTCCCGAAATCGGTATCGAAGGCCACAGCGACTTGCTGCAGCCGCGACAGGTTCTCAACCGATGCGCCCGTCTTCTGCGTCAAGTCGTCCAGCGATGCCAGACTGTCGATGGAGCGGTTGAACTGCTCCAATACAGTGCTCACGCTGGCATATGCGGCGACAGCGCCAACGGCTGTGCGAGCCAAGCCGGCAAAATATTCCTTACCGGCGCTGCTCGCACGGTCGAAGTGCCGCTGTGCATTTTGCGCGAACTGCAGCGCGGCCTGGTCGGAGCGCTCCAGACCCCGCGTGTACTCGGCGTACTCCAGGGCCAGTTTCACGACCAGCGATCCAAGTGCTGACATAGACCTCCCAATTTCTCGACGCGTCTCAGCGCGCCTTTCGTTCATTCAGCAGCGGCAGCGCTGCCTGCTCCATTACGCGCAATCCACGAAACAGATCCGGCTGCAGCTCCAGGGCGATCCCCAGCATGCGCATCGTGGACTCGACTTTCTGATAGTCCAGGCCCCAATAGATCCGGCCTTCCAGACCCGCTGACACGTTCCACTGCGTGGACACATCAAGGAACAGCAGCACCGTGGGCCAGTTCTCTTCCCACACGTGACAGTCCACGTCCACCGGCTGCAGCTTGGCGCGTGCCGCGTCGATGACATCCGTGGGCGCCTGCATCGCCTCCAGTTGCTCGATCACGTCGTCATCGATCACGGCGGCGGCCGGCGTGTCGCCAGCCCAGTGCCGCGCCGCCGCAATTAGTTTTTTTCCTTGGCCTTGAAGATCGAGGCCCAGAAGCCTTCGGACAGGGCGGCAAACGCCTGAGGGATCGCCAGCACCACGTCGAAGTTCACCTGGTTGTACGGCACCGCGGTGTTGCTCTCATCGAGCAGGCCACTCCAGCCCACCAGCACTTTCTGCAGCACTTCCTTCTGCGGCAGAGTGCGCAGTTCGTCCAGTTCGTCGAGGGAGACGCGCTTGAACTCCGCCATGAAGTCGCTCTTCTCGTGCTTGCCGTGCATGTTCAGCAGTTCGACAACGATCTTTGCCATGTAGGTAGGGGTAATAGCGATTTTGAAAGCCATGATGAATTCCTTTGAAATGAAAAATCCCGCTCAAGGCGGGATGTGAGATGCGGGTTTAGAGGTCGGCTAGCGGACGGTCACCGTCAGCTCGTCGTTGCCCTGCGCGGGCTGCAGGTCCAGTTTGCAAGTGAGCATGACAATGCCGTCGCTGTCGCTGAAGGATGGCTCCAGCACCTGCGCCTTAGGCGCGGCCAGTTCGACAATGTTGCCGGCCACCTTGCCGTGCACTACCAGCAGCGGACCCAGCACGCCGTCCTTGATGGTGGCGTACCAGTCCTTGGTGGCTACCGATTCCATTTCCATCGCGATGGAGCCGGTTGGCTGGCGGTCCGTGATCTCGATGGATTCCTTGCCGATCAAGTTGCGGTACACCAGCTGGTTGGCCATGTCGGCGCTGATGCTCTGCACCTTGCCGGCGAAGCCGTGCAGCGCGACGGTCGGGGTGTTGGCGGCGTTCACTGCCACCGGATCTTTGAAGCCGTCGTAGTTCACCACCGCTGGCAGCGGCTCGTCCTTCGGCGTGCTGTACAGGCCCAGGTATTTGTACTTCATCACCGGGATACCCTTGGCATTGAGCTCGAACGACACCGTTCCCTTCGCGTCCGTCATCTTGAACAGCACGCCGTCCAAGTTGTAGTAGAGCGTGGCGCACTCCAGGCCATTCGTCACCGGCTCGTAGACGACACTGGTGGCCGGCACGACGGTTTCGGAGAAAGCGCTGGAACGCAGCAGCACACCAAATGCCGGCACGTCGCCAGCTTCGCCCGCGCCGGCCAGCTCGACTTCAAAGCTGATCTCCGCATGGATGGCCACCGGCACGCTGCCCATGTTGCCCATGTAGGGCTTGATGTTGTTGCGCTTGGCGAACTCCGCCGATACTGGCTGCGCCGAGATGTTCATGGCCATCATGGCGTTGGCCGCGCCGGTCGGCAACGCTGCGACGCCTTCCGTCGCCTGCAGCATCGCCAGCAGCACCGCGTTGCGAATCTTCTTACTCATTGCCCTGCTCTCCTTCTGCGGTGTCCCGCTGCTTGGTTTGCGCCGGCTCACGCACTTTGCGCACCGGGTCGTAGATGTAGCTGCCGCCACGGCCGGTGTGGACGTCTCGCGGCAATGCCGGCGCTTCGGCCGGCTCGGCCTGCTGCGTCGCCGCAGCAATCGGTTTTTGCTTCATTCGCTCTTCCAAAAGAAAAGGCCCGCTAAGCGGGCCAGGTTGTAGGTGGTTCGTTGCTACCGGCGCGTACGCACAGTGAATGTCTGCACGTAGGCGTAGACATTCGCCTCGCCCTGGTAGTCGGCGTCGCCCGCGAAGTCATCCCCCATGAAGCCGTCCACTCCCTCAAGGGCCGAGAATATCTGCCCTCGAAGCGCGGTGAGCTGAAGCTTCGATTTCGACAGGGCGGTGACGGTGATGTCATTCCTGTCGTAACCGCCGCCCTTCACCCATCCAGATTCCGGCGTGGTCGCGACCTCAAAGACCAGCGCCGGCCAGGTCGGCGACTCCGGTAGTTCGACCGCGTGGGTATTGGCCAAGACGGTGCACAGCGCCGCGTACACTGCTTCCTCTACGCTCATCCTCCATTTGCCTTTCTAATCGCCGCAGCGAGCCTGTTGGCCATAGCCTCAATGGCGTCCGCCCGCTTGTTCTCCAGTGCCGGCGCGATGAAGGGAGTGGCCTCCACCTGGTTCTTCACGCCGCGCCGCCGCTTGCCATCGCCGTGGTACACGTTGCGGCCCTTCTCCAGGAATCGCCAGTAGAAGGGATCGTTCACGTAGACGCTCACCACGCGGCCGTTCTTGCCGACAACCAGCTGCTTGGCGGCCTTGCGCCCCATATCACGGCCATGCCGCACGCCCAGGTTGTACTGCGTCACCCCGTCGGGCGTGCGTTCGCGCTTGATCGCGATATTCCTGACCAGGGCGCCGGTCAGCTTGAGCCCCTGTGCGAGCGCCAGGTTGCGGGCCTCCTTTCTCAAAATTCCGCCACCCGAGGCCACCATCAGCCGAGAGGTACGCGTGCGCATGTCGGCGGCAATGCCACCAAAGGCCTGCCGAAGCTCACCCAAGCCATCCATGCGGGCCGACATTAGATGCTTCCAACAGGGACTTCGCGGCAGTCCAGCAGCAACGTGCGGTCAACATGCCGCTCGTTCTCGATGTGCGCAATACTGAATGCGGTGCCCTTGTATGCGATCCGCATCTGGTCGGTGATGCCATCTCGGTAGCGAATGCGAATAGGCAAAGCTGCGATGTTTTCGTTGCCGCCCTGCGCCGTCTGCTTGACGCGCCCGCCGCTCGATGCGCCGACTTCCGCCCACACCTCATCAAGCAGCACCCATTCGTACGTGGTGCCACCGGCACCATCACGTACCGCGTTGCGCTGCTCGATGCGGACACGGTGCTTTAAACGCCTTGCCAGCGGGATCATTGGAAGCTCCGGTAGTGATGCAGCATGCCGTCCAGATAGCTCGTCTGCACGGTCTCCCGCTCGCCGCCGGCAGCCGGATCGAACTGCTCAACCAGCTTGGCCAGAATGTACAGCCGTAGATCCTCCGGCGTGTCGGCTGGCGTATCACCATAGCCGCAGGCCACGGTAATGCGCACAGCTTCCTCATCGACAAACGTAGCCGGCCACGTCGCGCCGCGCGCCGGCTTCAGGTAGGACGCATACTGACCGGCCTTCACGCGCACAGCCGACAACGGCAGCACTTGCTCCACACCCGCCGGATCAATGTACTCGACCTTCAACACCTCCAGCACTGGATGCGGCAAGGCAATCTCAGCACTGAACTGCGGAAGCAAGCCTGTCCAGACCTGCCGCATGAGCGACTGACCGATCCGGTGCTCCAGCGTGGCGGTGACTCCCCGCACCCACGATTCGATCTTCGAGTCCGAGTCGGTGCCGTCCACGCCCAGATTGCCAGCCGCTTCGCGCAGCTCGACCGGCAACACTTCCGGCGCCTGGGTACGCACGAAATGAAGTACCGACATCAGCCATCCTCCGCAGGCGCGGCCACTACCTTCTTCTTGCCTTTGCCCGAACCAGCAGTGGCGCTCGTCGCCCGCGCCGTGCCAGCATCCTGTGCAGACGTCTGCACGTCTTGCACGCCCGCAGCTGCGCTATCGAAGCTTGCACCGAGGGACAGGGTTTCCGGGGCGACTACGATCTGTGCAGACGTCTGCACAGCCGGCCCTTCCGCTTTCGCAGCGGTCGGCTTTTCGGATAGAGGGCGTGTGTACTTGGCCGCCATACAGTCTTCAACCAGGTGCTTTGCGAACGCTGCCGTGGTGCGCAGCGTAACGCCGGCTTCCAGCGTTCCATACTGGGCGGTGATCGTTTGCGTAAGGATTTCAATTTGAACTTGTTCCATGATTTCTCCCATAGCAGGCCCGGCAGGGCCTGCCATCCAAATTAAGCCAGCACCAGGTCGCCGTAGCGGCACGCTGCAGGCTTCTCCACGGTCACTGCCAGGCGACGCTCTGCACGGATGGTGATCAGGTTGGAAGTGAAGTTGTCGCCATCCGAATCGGACAGGTCCAGCGCCACGCCTTCGCGATACCACAGGGTGACCGCCTGCTGCAGCGAACCCACCCACACCTTGCCAACCGGCATGGCGCTGCTGGCCACAACCGGCACGCCGAACAGCATTGGCACCACGTTGTCGCCCGGGTCGCCCAGCAGATAACGACCGGTGTTGTCCTTCGCCAGGCGCAGCGTCCACCAGTCCACCGTGTTCAGGATGATGACGTCCGCCGGATTGTCCGAAGCAACGCAGTCGCCGATCATCTTGCCGATGACGTCGAAGCGATTGTTTGCCAGGCCCAGCGCCGCCATCGACGCAGCGGTGTAGCCATGCGCGGTAAAGTTGCCGGGGTTAGTCAGGCCGCTGATGTTCGGGTTCGCGCCGTTGCCGGCGATGATCTGGTTTTCCGCCCGCAGGTCGACGCCGTAGATCATGCGACGGTTGATGTAGGCGCCCAGCGCTGCGTTGTCCATCGCCAGCTGGCGCGAGATCTTGATCCAGTGGGCCACGGTGGAAATCGGCATGGTGCCGGGCGTGAACGTGATGGAGCTTTGCGGCTTCGCTGCGCCTTCGGCAGTTTCTGCCGCGCCATTGGTGAACACGTTCTCGCGAATCCAGTCGATGGCGTTTGCCTGCGTCGGCAGCTTGGCCATCAAGTTTTCCAGCGTGAAGACACGGAAGGCGCCTTCAACGATGGACGGACGGCGCTCGGAGAAAGTGCCCCCAACCGCGTTGGTGACGGTGTTCTTGACTTCGACGCGGGTCTTGATGCGACCGTCCTGCTTCACGAAGTTCTCGAACTGGGAGCTTTTCGTGAACTGCGCACCAAAGGACTCGTCCGCAGGAGCAGCGTCAGGCTGCGCGGACTGCTTCTGCTCCAGCTGCAGCAGGCGATCGGCCAGCGTGCGCTGCTCGACGCCCAGGTTGTCGATGGCCGTTTTGGTATCGGCGCTGACCTTGCCCAGGTTCGCAATTTCGGATGTCGCCTTCTCGGACATCTTCTCGAGGTTCTTCTCCACGCCGTCCAGCGCCTTCATGATGGCCGTGCCGTCAATCTCACCGGCCATCAGCATGGCACCAGCCGCACCGGCAGCCAGACCGTGCTGTGCAGCAAATGCCTGGACGTCGAAGCCGCAGAACTGGGCCAAGGTGGCAACCGCTGCCAGGGCGATGAGCGCCCAGCCGCGCGCCGGAATATTGAATTGCATGTGTTTCATAGTTCCCTTTCAAGGATAAAAAAAACCGCCTTGCGGCGGCTACTAGTTGCTGCTGGCCTGGCAGAGACGTTGCAGCCTCGCCAGAATTTCGGCCGCCATCTTGGCGTTGGCAATCACCGGAGCATCCCGCTCGATGAAGATTGCCTTCGCCTTGGAGAGCAGCGCCATGCTCTCCCGCTTGCCCAGCCCTGCATCCCGCAGCAGCCGTTCAAGATCCCGCTCCGTGCTGCACTCAGGCAGCTCGGAATCAAAGTCCAAATGCTTGACGCTGGCCAGGTCGATCCGGGCCGCGCCATCCGCTGGAAAAACCACCGGAGACACCTCCATGAGGTTGCTCCATTTGCGGATAATCCGGCCCGACTCGGTCTCGTCGTAGTCGCCCTTTTTGAGCCAACCGCCAATCGACAGCCCGTCGAGCGTCCCGTGTTTCATCGCAGCGCGTACGTCCGCCGCCAAGGCCAAACCCGGTGTCAGTTCACCTTCCATCCAGAGACCCTTGTCGTCTTCCTTAGCCTTGATCCACTTCCCGATGGGCATTTTCCATTCGTGATTGAAGAACATCTTCGGCTTGGTGCTTCGCAGTGTGCTTTCGAAGGCACCCTTGATGATGGTGTCGCCGTATGAGTCAACGCCGCCGAAGACTGAGGCGTAGCCCGAGAAAATACCCACGTCGCCATCGAACTTCAGCGACACGTCTTCCAACTTCAATGTCTTAGTAATTAGGTTCATATTTTCCTTACTGAGCTATGGTGTTGCCATCACCGCCACTGGCCGGCCGCACGCGGCCCAACATCGAGAGCGGAACCAGGTTCGATTGCGCGGTTAGCACCGAGGCCTCCGGACGCGGTGGCAGGCCTTCGAGTTGCCGGACTTCCGACCGGTCCTGCCACCCGTTCTGCACGGCCTTCGCGTAGATCTCGGCGCGATCTTTGGGGGATGCGCGCAGGAGCGCGTCCAGGGAGAATTCGACAGTCAGCGTGGCGCGCTGGCGTGGCGTGAGCACACAGCGCCGGATCGCCTGGGCAATGTTGACCACCAGCGGCGCTATCGAAAAGATGTACCAGCCTTCGCGAATCTCTGCGATCCCTGTTCCCCACGCAGTCACGTTGGCGTGGTGCACCAGCACAGGCGGCGTGTCCATCCAGCGGCACAGCTCTTCGACACCGTAGCGGCGCGTCTCCAGTAGCTGCTGCTCGGCCGGCGTCATCGTGAGCTGGGAGAACTTCATGTCCGCCTCGATCACATGCAGCCGGCTTTCAGGCGACACGGTCATGTTGGCGAAGTTCTTCTCCACCGCCGCGCGCTGTACTGGGTTCAACACCTTGTCAATCATGAGCAAACCAGCCGGCTTGCCGCCGGCGCCGAAGATTTTGCTGGCGTCGCTCTGCGCTTTGGCCGCCTCGTCCAACGTGGCGCGCATGAACTCCAGCTTCGACAGGCCGCACGTTCCATTGCCCAGGTTCTTGATGTGAAGGACGTTCTCAGCCGCCAGCACTGCCAGGTTATTTCCCAGGCGGTAGTCGTAGACCATCGATCCGTCGTTCAGAATCTTCTGCTGGACTTGGTCGGCCGGCATCGGCCATAAGGCCACTGCTTCCCCCTTGGCGTCGCGGTCGATGCGCGCATAGCCATTGCCGCGCAGATCGTAGTTGAGCATCAACGCACGCCAGAACTCAAACGGCGTCATCCGATTGTTCGGCTGGTCGTGCAGCAGTGCGTACAGCCGGTTGGTACGCGCCAGCACCTTTTGCCCGTCTCCCTGCTGCTCATAGACAAAACAGGGAAGGCTGGCCACGGTAGCCGAGCGGCGGTCTACGCAGGCCCATACGGTGCTGATCTGGAGCGCGCCATCGACGCCGATGTCCTGCGTATCGGACACCAGCGCGGCTCCAGGCATGCCGATTTGCTGACCGGGCGTTTCGGCAATAGCGCCGCCCCGGCCCCAAAGCGACCGTAAGGAAGAGAAAAAACTCATGTGCTGATTGCTCCATTGATGAAGTCGTCGAAGCTTCCTGCGAGCTCCTCGGACGAAACAGCGCGGCTCAAGGCCATCACTGTCGCTACCACGCCATCGATCCGCCCGTTGGCGTTCGACTTCTTTTTGTCCGGACGGAAGTTGCCGTTCGTGTCGAACAGCAGGGCCGTGTTGCTGGCGCACCAGCGCAACACCGGATTGCCGCCGTGCTGGAAGAATTTTCCGTACACCAGCTCTTCCAGCTTCTTGCTTCCCGGGTACATGCCGCCTGTGTTCTGCGGCACCTCCACCAGGGGCACACCCTGTTCCATCAGTTCGTTGGCCAGCTGCAGCGCGTTCCAGCGGTCGAAGCCGATCTCGGCAACGTCGAACTCCTGGACCGCGCGCAGGATGCACTCGCGCACCGGGCCGTAGTCCGTCACGTTTCCTTCCGTCGCCGTGAGCCAGCCTGCCTTCTTCCATGCCTCATACGGGGCGGCATCGTCCGCTGACTGTGTGTCGATCTTTTCTTGCGGACACCAGAACCAGACCAGCACGTACCACTGGCCGCCTTCCTCGTCCGGAGGGAACACCAGCGAGAAGGCAGTGAGGTCGCGCGTGGAGCCGAGGTCAAGCCCACCGTAGCAGCGCCGTCCCTTCAGAATGCTGGGGTCGAACTTCTTGCCGCCCTTGTCCCACACCGAGATATCAAACCAGCCGTCGGCGCTGTTGCACCAGATGTTCAAGTCCTTGGTCAGGAAGTTCGCCTTAGCGCCCGGCATCGCGGCCGCTTTACGCGCCTGGCTGCGCATGTACTCGACGGTCTTGGAGCGTCCCAGCCCAGGGTTCGCCTTCGGCCAGTTGCGCTCATCGAACGGGTCATCGTCCGCGTCAAGCGTGTAGACGTAGCCGAAATAGCCGTCGTCCACACGCTTCTTCTCCAGCACGGATATCAGATAGTCGCGCTGCTCGACGCAGATCCCGTCGAGGATGAAGCCAGCCGTGGTAATCGCCGAGAGCAGCGGTTGCTGCCTGGCGCCCAGCGCTGACTCCATCACGTCCCACACATCGCGGTGCTTCTGCGCGTGCAGCTCATCGAACAGGATCGCGGATGGGTTCAAGCCATCCAGGTTCTCAGCGTTCGCCGGCAGCGGCAGGAACACCGAGTTGTCGTCCAGCTCCACCTTCTCGTGGTTCATGCCGGCGTAGATCTTGAACGAGCGGGCCACGCCTGGTGAGCGCCGCACCCAGCGCCGGATGTTGTCGAACGCCGGTTTGAAGACCGTCATCGCCTGGTTGCGCGTGGTGGCCACGGCGTAGACTTCCGCACCGGCCTCCCGATCCATCGAGAACAGGTAGGCTCCCTGCGGTCCCTTCCACGTGGACTTGCCATTCTTCCGCGCCACTTCCTCGTAGGCGCGGGAGAAGCGCCGCATGCCGTCGCTCTCGCGGCGCCAGCCATACAGCACTGCCGTCCAGAACTTCTGCCAAGGGTCCAGCAGGATCGGCTTGCCGGCCAGCGGTCCTTTGATGTGGACGAAGAACTTCTCGATGTAGTTGATGATGTGCCAGCCGTGCGCCGGCACGAACTTCAGGCCGCGCGCCGGGCCGTGGATCAAGTCCTCGTAATGACGCAGCACCGCCAGGTAGACATACCGGCCAGTGATGATCTCGCCGCGCAGCACGGGCAGGCCGTATTCTTCATCCCACAGTTCCAGCTGAGCAGGGATTAGTGCTGCGAGCTTTTTTGCGGTGAGGTGATAGCGTGGTTTACGATGCTTGCGAACAGATCGTCTTGTTGGCCCTGCGGGCCGGTGTCTTTGCGGACCCGCGCCAGCGAAGGAATCGTCAAACATAGTTTCGGTAGCCATTGGCCCAGCTCCATCTTGAGGCGCTGCTCGTCATTGGCCCAAGGGTAAGGAGTCGCGTAGCCGTTCTTCTTCGATATTTGCACACGCCCTTTTTCCAGGCACAGCTGAATCGATTCCTCCCAGGCGACATAGGTGCGCGCAACGATGACGACGGTCATGCCGGAAGTGAGGTGTTCGATACCGGCCTCTCGCAGATGCCGGCAGATGTAGTCCCAGATCTCCCGCTCAACCGGCGAAAGCTGCACGCCTGGCGGCGGATCTGGCGATTTCGTGGCGACACCGGAGCGTGCGGCGCCGGGTGAAACGCTCATCGGGTAATCGTTCAAGTTCATTGCTTGCTCTCCAAGTTAATCCCCCGGGGGGTAGTTTTTGTTCCGCGAAAAAATTCGCCTAAGCTAACGGTTTCCGCTGGCGCGGCCCAGACTTTCGACCCGCCCTATCCAGTCATGCTAGGATTTCTTAGTCACCAACAACTATGAGGAATATATGACTTGGATTGTGTATAGGGTGGGACCGATTGACCATGGCTGGGATTTCCTGCCGACTGTCCAAAGCCTGGCGGATGAGATAGGCGCACTGGAGGCGCGGGAGAAGGTCATGCGTGGTCATACCAACCTTTACGAAGGGATCACGATAGACCAACTAACCGAGGATTGGCAGTCGGCGAAGGACGCTGCGTTTGCGCAAGGCTGGGAGGGCGACACGCGCCAAGGTCCAGCAGTTATGTGGCTCCCAGGCGAAACCGGTTTCGTCTATGGCTTCGTCTTTAAACAGGACAACAACGGCACGACTTTCGTCGTGTCACCCTACATCCTGCCGTGGATGGAAAGGTTGGCGTACTAGGCGCGAGCCGCTGTGCGACGCCGGCCTCTGCTAGATTCCTTTTCGCTCTTGGCATCATGGCAGGCGTTACACAGGCCCTGTTCGTTCGTTGCGTCATCCGCGCCTCCCTCGGCCAATGGAATGACGTGGTCGCGTTGGGTAGCAGGCGACACACGCCCTTGTCGTTCGCATTCGGCGCACAGCGGGGCGCGTCGGAATAACGCATCGCGCATCGCTTGCAAGCGCCGTCCGGTTATACGCGGCGTCGCGTTGGTTTTTTTTACCCATGGTTCACGCGGGTGCATTGCGCAACGGCCACTGCCATCACGAACGAGAACGCGGCAAGTCGCGAAGCTACACGGCCGAGGTGCTGATACAGGCATATTCGGCTCCTGGTCCATTCAGTGTGCAGACGTCTGCACAAGCCCGATGCCGCTAGGCGTAAAAAAACCCGGCTCAAAGGCCGGGCTTGTCTTGTGGTGATAGCACTACCTGTCGTTCTTCATCAACGCATCGCCTACTCGGCGCTTGGGCCAGGCATCGCAGATGATCCGCTGTGCCATTGCAAACGCGCAGTCACGATGCATAAACACACGGGTTAGAAGTTCTGACGTCGGCCAAGCATCGTATGACACCACGGGGCCGTCCATCGCACTCGTCAATTCCTTATTGCAGCAGAAACAGCGCGTCTGAACCTGGATCAAGGGATTCCGTTCAAGCCCGGTAACAATGGAGATGTCAAACGTCATGCTTCCCGCTCTCTGTATTATTTGCACCGCCGAACAAATGCCTCCCAGAGGGATGCACCGGATCGGCGGAAGGCACGGGACACCCCGGCAGGCAAGTTGTAATCCGAATGGTATCCGCGTCGTCCAGCGTTTTCAAGACCCCTCGCAAATTATTCTTGGCGCGCGCCACCACCAAGTGAACGTGAGGGCCGCGTACGCCCTTCAACTTGGTGCGCAGCCGGTCCTCCGGTAGCTGGTGGATGTACAGATGCTTAAGCGCCGTGCGGTCGTTGTAGTCGCCGAGCATGCGCCAGGCCGCCTCCACCATCCAGCCATCCAGCTGGTCCGCTGTTACCAAGCCGCCGAGCGGGCGAATCTTCGCCGCCAGGATGTCCGCTGTCGGCGGTGCTTCGGATGTGCGCAGGGCCACGTACCACTTCGCCCAGCTGGCGCACGTTGCGTTCGCTGCGCCTCTGCTACCCGCCTTGACCACGCGGCGCCAGTTGTCCATCCGTGCTTCGAAATCTTTCATTGATAATCCTTAGTTCGCCCAACTGGGAAAAGGTTGGTCAAGAGGTTGGACGGCTGGAACCCGCATGGTTGCTGGGTTTGCCAACCTCCTAACCTACCCAACCTATTTTCAAGTTTTATGGAAAACGAAAAACAAGAAACGTCATCACTCGCGCACGTATACGTGCGCGGGTGCGCCGCATGCGGGTGCGCGTTTCGGTTGGCGAGGTTGGGAGGTTGGCGGAGCCTGTATCCATGCGGGTTACAGCCGTCCAACCTAAATAATTGGAGGTTGGACGAGTCGGCCAACCGGGTCGGTTTTTCAGCACGACGAACTGACGATGCAGCCTTTTCCGCCCACGCATTTTGCGCACACGATCCCTGGCCGATCCCCAGCAGTATGCCGGTTGAAATACTATTTTGGAAGGGCATGGTTGCCTCCTTCCGTTGATGCCGTTGGCGCGGCCTCAGGGCGCGTGTAGAAGCGCTCGCGCGCGCCTCCGGTTTCGCGGTCCTTGATCCACCCTAGCTTGCGCATAATGGCCGAGATGCGCATCGTCTCGTTCCTGGCTGGCCCAAGCTTGGACATCTCGTAGTGCAAGCACTTCACCAGCAGCTCACGCGCTGTTACACGGTTGATCTTGCCCGCGATGACCGGCTTCCCATCCGAGTCCAGCCCCTGGAGGTACTCATAGATGCGGCCATGCCAAACGTCAGGAATCTCACGATCCTCTTGCTGGGAGTCGATCAAGCGTCGCTGCTGCTCCGGCGTTGGCCACCATTTTACGCCAGCCTTCCACAGCGCGACCGCCTCTCCGAACAACTGGTCACGGTCCCGCTCCAGCGCTGCGATATCGATGCGGCCCGTGACGACAGGCCAGAAGCGCCGGTTGCCGGTGGTGTCCTTGAAGTACTCGCCCTCGTTGGTGGTCGCGCTGAACGCGCAGCGGCGCGGCACGTTCTTCATACGCCGCCCGTACGGCTCGCGGTAGCGGTCCACGGTACTGGACATAAACGCCTTAACCGCAGTCACCTCCGAGCGGTTGAACTGCTCCAGTTCAGCGATCTCGTACAGCAGCACGCCCTGGATGGCGAGGAAGCCATCCTTCTCCCCCATGCGGAACGGCGTGTCAGCGAACCAATCGCCTGCCAGCACCTTCAGCGCGGTGGATTTGCCTTGCCCCTGGCCACCTTCGAACACAGGGGCATAGTCATGCTTGACGCCTGGACGATATCCGCGCACGACCATGCCGGTGAAGAACATGGTGCTCACCAGTTGGAGGTACTCAGAATCTGCGCAGCCCCAATACGCGGAAAAGGCCGTCGCAACGCGCGCTTGACCATCCCAGCCGGCGTAGCACTTGTCCATGTAGTCCGTCACCGGATTGAACGCGTGCATCCGGGCCGCTTGCGCCACTCCACGCTCGATGTCACCAATCGCAGCCAGCAACAGACTGTGGTGCTGGGACATGTAGACGCCCAGGCTGAAATCGTCAGCCTCGGTCCACTCCCCTGCCTCACTGGGCCATGGCAGCGGCCGGCGCTTGATCTGCAAGCCGGAGAATAGGTCCAGCCCGACAGCGCCAATCAACCGATCGTCGTGCTGCATGACCGTGAAGACGTTCTCCCTGCAGCCCTTGATGCCGCCGTTGGCAGTCTGGATCAGCATATCGCGCAAGCTGCGACCTTTTCCGCCGCCAGCGCCAGCCCCGCGTGGGGTAAGCGCGCTCGACGTATCGTCGGGACCAGGAGTGTCCAACCACGCCGGCATGTCATCCGATTCTGCGGACTCGCCTACAGGTGCGGGATCGGCGGGTGAGTCCTGCGAAACGGCTTCAACGCGCAAGTGCGACAGCCACGCGACTACGTCGTCGCTGGTGCCGCCGCCGTCGATCAGATCCGCGATATCCCAGCCGTCCGGCACCGAGCCAGGGGCCGGTATATCCACGAAGTAGACTGTGCAGCCTTGCGCACGGAGGATCGCAGCCACCTTCTGCATGGCGATCATGCCAGGTTGTTTTTCTTCCGGCATCAGCTGCCCCGCCAGTTCGTGGCCTTCCTTGTAGACCTTACCATCGGCGTCAGCCCACAGGATCACATCGCGGTCCCGTATTGCGGACCAGCCGGATTTATCGACGGCCTTCCCACCGCCAGGCCATGAAACGAATTCGAACTCGTCGCCCAGGAGCGCGTGTGCCTTGTCCGTGCACTTTTCCCCTTCCACAACAACGAGGGGACTACCGGGACGATGTGGCCCCCGCAGGTACAGCGGCCGCGGCTCTGGGAACGCCATCCACCGCCACTCCCGCGCCCCGATATCTGGGTTCTCGGCATACACGCACGGCAGCACTTCCTTGCCCTTCCCGTCCGAACGCACGAAGCGATAGATGACTCCCAGCAGCAGCCCGTCGGCGTCCCGGTACTCCCATAGCGCCTCCGGTTTTCCACGCATCACATGGGCCTTCGGATAGGGGCCAGCATCGGCCGGAACCGGCAGCATGGGCTTCCACGGGGTCCTTGTTTTTTTGTTGGCCGGTGCTTCTACCCCTTTGCCGGCTTGCGCGGGCGCGAGGTTTATCGGAGGTTTTGGCAAAACCATGTCGGCGGTCTCCGCCTCTACCCCTTTGCCGGCTTGCGCCGACGCGCGGCTTAACGCCGCCTTCGGAAGTATCGGCTCAGGCCTACGGGGAAGATGTGCAGAGCGATCGGACTTGGTCAGCTCGATGCCGAGCTGTTCAGCTAGAGCCGCGCAAGCGCGGCCAGGGGAAAGGCGATGAAGAAAACCATAGAACGAAATCAAATCACCGCCGGCTTCGCCGTCGGAAGAAAAATCGGACCAAACCCCGGCCTTGGTCCCGGTCAACCGCACGCGCAACGACTGGCCAGCCTCGCCATCGCGAGAGCCGACGCAGAACTCTGCCCCCTCACGAACGCCATTCGGCAACCATGCGGTCAGCAGCGTGTCTATGGAATCGAGTGCAGCCTTACCAACTCGTGCGAAGTCGTCCAAATTCACGTAACGCGCTCCGAGCGGCTGAGCTGGAGGTCTGCGCCGGCAAAGCTGCCCGGCCCCTTATAGGCCAGCCGCTCGTCACCGATCCGCGATGGGTGATCGCGATAGTCAAACGCGCCGTCGCGAATAACCATAGGGCTACGACTGCGGCCGCGAGGTGCACGCGACAGCGGCGGCGGCGCGTATCGCGGGCCAACCGGCACACCTGGCTGTTCAACTTCTTCAATGCCCTTCACGCCCAGGAACTTGAGCCCAGCGTCCGTGACGACATACTGAATATCGTTGGCAGCAATCAGGCCAGCGAGCTGGAGGCGCTCAATGACGTTGGCCTTGAACTGATAACTCGTCCCCTTCCATCCCGCCGTGCGTTGCCACGTGGCCGCCGGTGCAATCCCGCCTATGCCATGCAGCGTAACCAGGCCATTTGCTGCAGCGCCGCCCTTACGCGGAAGATCGTGGTTAGCCATTCGCGACCTCCGCATGCGGCTGGGCCAGTCTGACCGTCTGCGTATCGCGGCAGTAGACCGAAAACATCAGCGCTTGGAGCCGCTCGACCATCCTGTGCAATTCAGCACCATGCGCTTGCAGATCCTTGCGTTCAGTCGCAGTGATCTTGCCGTCCCGGATAGCGTCCATGAAGAGCTTGAAGTGATCGCCGATACCGCGATAGACCTCATTGAACATCAACTGCACGGAGTCGTTGTCAACGGTGCCCGCCTCAGGTAGCGTCACGAATGTGCCCCCACTGGCGGTGCACAGTGCCTCGATGATAAACATCTGGCCCGAGAGCTCTTGCAGCGCCAGTTTGTGTTCGGTGGATAAAGTCCAGCCCTTCGTCTCGTAGGCGCGGTTGCGCAAGACCGTGGGGGACATACCCAAGTGCGCAGCCGCCACGGTCCAGGCACCAGGCACAGCTTCGATCGTCTTGAGAACCGCAGTGCGAATTTCCATACAAAATCCTAAAAATTATGGTTTTGTTAAAGTCGCCAAAGTTGTAGAGTTCGTCTCTCGCAACTATTGGCCGTGGGGGTCAAGTAAGGCAGGCAGTGCCGGTTATGCTTGGGGAGCAAAACCGCATCACGATCTGCTGTTAGGACGCGATTTCCGCCCGATTAGGAGGCGGATTGCTCGTCGGAAGGCGGAGATACGCCCAGAAGTCACTCCGATCCGGTCTTAATTCTTCGCACGTGACCTGGACAGCAGTTGCTTCCTCGATTTGGGCGCAGCGCTCCAGCGGGATCGGCCGCTTAGCCGTCCGCCATTCGCTAATTGCCTGTGGGGAGACGCCTAGAATTTGCGCCAACCGAGCGGCGCCGACTATGTCGCATGCTTTTTGGAAAGGAGTGTTCATATGAAACATGGTAAAGCAACGCCTTACCATGGTCAAGTATTGATTGACTCAATACTATCATCAGACAATCAAGCAATGCTTGATTCACTGGACCATATCGAAATGACCGCCCTACCCGTACCGACACTGGCTGAAAAGATCCGACAGGCAATTGACGCCAGCGGTAAAAGCAAGAAGGACATTGCCGAAATCATCGGCGTGACTAAGCAATCAATCACTGGATGGGAGACCTTTGGCAGGATCAGCAAACCGAATCTTGTGAAACTAGCGGAGCTATTGGAGATAGAGGTCAACTGGTTTCTTAGCGAAACGACCACCACAGAACCTGCTTATGGTAAATTGCGTGTCGTTGCCACTCAGCAACCAGAATTTGATGCAAACGTTACCCCCGCAGCTATAGGCAAGAGAGCTATTCCCGTGATATCCGCAATTCAGGCTGGTGCCTTAAGAGAAATTGTCGAGCCATACGCACCAGGCGATGGCTCAATTACGCTGTACACTGATGACGAGTATTCCAAGTGGGCCTTTGCCCTTGAGATCGAAGGCGAGTCCATGGCGCCGGAGTTCCGCCCTGGCGATTTCGTCATTATTGAGCCGGAATGGGAGCCGCGCCCTGGTGAGTACGTGGCTGCAAAAAACGGGCACGAGGAAGCAACGTTCAAGAAATATCGTCCACGCGGAACAGATAAGAACGGCAACATGGTCTTCGAACTAGCCCCACTAAACGACGACTATCCAACGCTTCGCAGCGACATCACCCCCCTCGTCATCATTGGCGTAATGGCGGAACACCGCCGCAAAGCACGCAGGCGCTAGCCCGTCGCCAAGCCCCAGAGATAGCCCGCCAAGCGCGGGCTTTTTTACGGGTAAAGCAAAGTCAGTCAAGCAAAGCTTTCATTTCCGCTTGACCACAAGTAAAGCATTGCCTTATCATGGGCCTCCTTCGAACATTTGGGGCACCTGATGACCATTGCAGAATCAGTAACTCATAATTCCAAACAAACAATACCTAAGGTTATAGCGAGTACGCCTGATCCATATGCCGGGCTGAAAGGCCATGCCTACATCAAAGCGCGCAATCTAAATCCGCAGGTTCAGCGTGTGCAGACGTCTGCACAGGCGCAAACCACCTACCCTGTGGAGGTTTGCAGTGGCCTCTAATTCCACCACTCCACATACGCTGGCAGCGGGCACGATGCACGACTTCGCCACCGCGTTGACTGCCAGCGCCGCGCGGCTGGAGATCGCAGCACTGAACGCCCTCGACCTCTTGGCCATGACCGGGAACGCTGGCGCCGCAGGCGATACGGCCGATGACCTCAAACTAACACTGGCCATGCACGTACACCTGGTGCGCGAATTCAGCGTGCGCGTTCGCACTGCGGAATGCACCTGCGCCTATCACACCTGCGCGTCCAGCAGCTTTGATGCGTACAGCCAGGCAGCCGACACGCAGGGTGACACGCCGTGCGCTATTTCCGTCACCCCATGCGAACCGGACCACGCCGCGCTTGCGCGCGCACACCGCCTGCTGGCCATCCAAGGCTCGCTGGACGACGCGCTGAAGGACAAGTCACTCGCTATCGCTATCCGCCGCGTTGCCCGCAAACCCCACTACATGCCGGCGCCGGCAGGCAGGCCCTGGACGCCGCCGGCGCAAAGGCAACCTGCCAGCACATACCCCGATTTGAAACGCCAAGCGGCCAATGACCGCGATTAACGAAAGAGCCTCCATGTCTAAGCTTGTTGTACTACCCGCTCCCATTGCGCCTATGCCAGCAGGGGCCACCATTGACGTAGCAGAGCTGATGCTGCTCGAAGGTTTCCAAACCCTACCCCTTTGCTTGCTGCGCATCTCTACGACCAATCGCAAGCGCTTCAATCTCGACGCGCTGCAGCGACTGGCCGCCAATATCAAAGAGGTTGGCATCCTGCAGCCGATCCTTATCCGCCCTGTGCGCCCGACAGCAGAGCATCCTCAACCATTTGAAGTTGTCGCTGGCGAGCGCCGTTTCCGCTCCGCCCTGATTGCGGTCCTGGATGACGCGCCGGTCATTATTCGCCGGCTCAGTGATGCAGAAGCGGCCGAGATCCAGTTGCTAGAAAACATTCAGCGCGAAGATCCACACCCGCTGGAAGAGGCCGAGGGCTATCAATTGCTAATGCAAAATCATGGCTACGACGCCGACCAGCTGGCGGAGCGCGTCAAGAAGTCCCGAGCCTACATCTACGGCCGACTAAAGCTGTGCGCGCTGTCCACCGACGTCCGCGAGGTATTCCTCGATGGCGACATATCCGCATCCACGGCACTGCTGCTCGCCCGCATCCCCGCGCCATCGCTGCAGAAGAAGGCCCTGCAAGAAATCATCAAACCGCAATATGGCAGCGAGCCGCTGTCGTACCGCGCAGCTGCAGCACATATCGCCAGCCGCTACACTCTCGACCTGGCCGGTGCACCGTTCAACATCAAGGATGGCAAGCTGCTGGCGGCTGCCGGCAACTGTGTGAAGTGCCCCAAGCGCACGGGGAACCAACCCGAACTCTACCCGGACGCGAAGAGTGCAGACGTCTGCACTGATCCCGATTGCTTTCAAGAAAAGAAGGGTGCTCACTATGCGGCAATTGTCGTTGCGGCCAACAAGCGCGGTATTCCAGTATTGGAGGGCGACCAAGCTGCAGAAACGCTGCGTGACGCGTGGAACCGAGACAGCGAACTGGTAACTGCTAATGTGCACCTGAGCAGCTTTGATCGCGTTGCCCCGGCAACTGGCATGAGCGGCTACATCAAGGACCGTCTCGACGCCTCCGCGCTCCCCGCCCCTGCAGCGTACATTAAGGCGACCAATGGGACGATTGTCGCCGCCTACAACCGCACCGACATGCAAGCGACCCTTGAACAGCACGGCGCCTGCGAATCTGTGCAAGCTCGCGCAGCCCGTCTTGTCGAGGAATCTACTGATCCGACCAAAGCTGCAGAACTCACCAAGCACCAGGTCGCCGAGCAGCAGCGCATCAAGAAGCGCGAAGAAGAGAAGCTCCACGAAGCCGCTCGCATCGCCGAACGCGTCACGCTCTACCGCAAGCTGCGCGCCAGTGCCAAAAACGGCCTGAGCGTAACGATGCTCCGCGAACTGGCGAAGCTGCTAGCGTTGGACCACACCAATGACTACAGCCTTCCCGATGACTTGCTCGGCACCCTGTACACATTTGGCGGAAGCGATAAGGAACTGTGCGCCTACATCGATCAGGCCGAGCCAACGGAGGTGCAATTGCTCATCATGGACCTCCTCATGGGAGAAGTCTTCAGCATGCCCTCGCAAGATCCGGATGATGACCCCGAGCCGCTGGAAGCTGCGTTCCAGGCCATCATCAACAAAGCAGGTATCGTCGCCACGCCGGATGAAATTCGGGTGACCGCTGGTGAAATCGTTGCAAGCCGCGTCGACACCGATGAGCTGGAAGACGCTGACGATGTACTGGACGTCATCAAAGAGCATCTCGAATACTTGCCCCAAGTCGCAGCCCACATCTTCAACAAGGCGCCACACCACATGGGCCGCGTCGAAGCTGCAGCCAACCAACTGGGCTATGTCTACAACCATAGCTGGAAGAAGCTGGCCACCGATGAGGCCGCCGGCGCCGACCAGGTGCAGACCGACGCGGCCGCTCAGCAGGGCTCATCGCAACGTCCCAAACTGCAAGCGAAAGCGAAGCCTGCGGCGGAAGCAGCGCCCAATGGCCCAGTCATCAAAACCAAAAAGAACC
The DNA here is from genome assembly GCF_059704565.1 of Massilia sp. NBRC 108631. Classification (NCBI taxonomy): domain Bacteria; kingdom Pseudomonadati; phylum Pseudomonadota; class Betaproteobacteria; order Burkholderiales; family Oxalobacteraceae; genus Massilia; species Massilia sp. NBRC 108631. Next base: position 22,450 of record NZ_BAAKJE010000302.1, on the reverse strand, counting down.
GAAGCGCCTCGTTAGCCTCAAACCCAGCGGTGGCATGGCCATTCCCAACTGACTCGCGCCAAAAAATGTGAGCGCTGGCTTGCCGCCAAGCTACAGCAAACAACAACTCCGAATGACGGAAAACACACATGAACCAAGCAAACAACCAATTCCGCAAAGCCGCCGCCACGCTGGCTGACAAAGTCCAGCACATCGACCGCGTAGCAACGGACCTGACTGCCGAACTCCAGTTGGCGCACCAGATCATCGGCGCTATGACACGGCAACTGACACTGCAGCAAAAGCAGCAGTTGAGCCAGATCCTGATAGCGAATGACATCACCGCGGACGGGCTGACCCGGCACCTCGAACGCCAGGATCTCATCGCCCAGGCCAAGCAGTTCGCGGCGCAGAACTGGAGTGTGCAATGAGCCAAGCGGAACAACCGAGAGACGAACCGGCGCAAGCGGCGCCAGAAAGCGGGACGGAAATATGAATAGAGAAAACAACACTAGTGTGCGGCTCCTGCGGCTTCCCTCCGTTGTTGCACAAGTTGGGCTGAAGAAAACGGCAATATACGATGGCATTAAGCGCGGCACGTTCCCAGCCCCACTCAAATTGGGTGAGCGCGCCGTTGCTTGGAAGGCCGCCGATATTGACGCATGGGTCGCAGCACTGGTTAAGGCCGAGGACAAGGTCAGCATGAGCAAATCCAACGACTCGATCCGATTAACTTGGGCACTTCCAATACTCACCGGCATTGATGACGCAACCACCACCAAACGCACGACAGCGTTATCCATAGCGTTGGCCCAAGGCTTTGATGGTATTGAAGCAATTGACGTGGCGATAGTCGCTACGACTCCCGGTATGCTAAGCCAGGCTGAGACGCAGGTCGCCCAGCAAGAAAGTTCAGAATGAGCGAAATGGATATGATGATCTCGAAGCTGGCCGAGGCAATGGCCCAGCACATCCGGCCGTCGATTCCACTGTCCATCGACCTGTGGGACATTGCCACCATCGCCGCATACCTAAAGCGCGAGCCACAGGTCGTCCGTGAGCGCATGGCGTGCCTGCCGAGCTTCCCAAAGGCAATACGTCTGCCAACGAAGAATGGTCGCGCACAACCGCTCTACAACGCCAAGGAGGTGATCGCTTGGGCGCAGAGTCACCAGGAGAGGCACTGATTATTGCGCGATCAGAATTGCAATATCACCAAGAAAAAGGCCGCTGCAATGCGGCCTTTTTGCTAAGCGAACAATAGCTGCAAAGAGCGGAGTTCTAGGTCCCGGATAATTTCATCCTTGGAACGCGGCTTTAGGATTTCTCGTGCGTTACGAAGCTCGTTCACCGACTTCTTCTGCGATTGCTTCGCCGCCTTGTTCATGTAGGTGCCGTTCTTGGTCGTGACAATACGGATCTTAACGGCGGACTTTTGCTTCTTGATCGTCATATCTTCACTCCCTTCTCCTTCATGTATGACTCTAGTATGTGCCAGGCATCTTGGTCAGTCAAAGTAAATTGCATGTGCCTACCTGTACCCACAGCTTTCCAGTGAGCCCGGCCAACCGCCGTGCTCATGAGCTCTCTGACGGTCCGTAGACCCACCAGAGGAGGCGAAAGCTGTTCCTCATCAGACGGTGACAACTCAGCATCAAAGCCGTATCTCGGCCAACTGTAGTAGCCATTATACTCAAGCGGCCCGCCTCGCGCCCCGTACAGTACGATATCGTTCATGTTCGCAGCTTGGGCGGCATACGCTTGATGCGCAAACATCCGCAACCCAAAGCCGTGCTTCTGATATTTCTCCGAAAGAACAATAGAAAGATTCGAAAGTATCATGTAGCCAGTATCCGTCTGCTCGATCTCGTAGTTGGCAGCCTGCGTGAACATGGCACTGTTGTACACTCGCAGACTCACTCGCCGCGAAGCCCCCTTGTCATCGACATCCAAGACTACGCGCGAATTGTCAGGAGCGCCTGTTAAGCGAGCTGCGAACGCTGCATCGACACGCTGGTCACCAAGCACAATTTCTTCATTGGCTTCAAATTCGACTAGCTGATTGAAATGCTGTTTTGTAATATCGTCACGGGTATCCATGCTGCTATTGTAGCAAGATTCCCCCAAGCAAGCTTCTGGTGAGGCCCAATAATCGTCACCCAGTTCAGGTTCAGAACTTAGTTTGATTCCAGGTTAGACTCCTGGTTCGATTCCGCATCGCGCATTGCTCATTGCGCCGCTTACTATTTTTTCAAAGCTCAGCGACATTACGCAAAAATTACGCATTAGTTTCGCAAGCCTTTGATTTTAAATAGTAGCGGATTCCAGTCGGGGGGACCAACAGCACCGTCCGCCATGCCCCACCTTTCCGCCACCGTGCGCCGCCTTGCGCCATCCGCGCGGCTAGTCTACTCTTGCAAAATTCTCAACCTCAAGAGGGACCTATTTTGCTCGCCAAAGCTTTCAGCGTGTTCGCCCTGGCCATGATCGAACTGTGGGCCGCCGTGCCACTCGGAATCAAGCTGGACCTCGATCCCTACCTGGTCGGCGCCGTGACCATGGCCGGCGCCTTTGCCGGCGCGGCGCTGGCGACCTTTGCCGGCGGCGCCGTGCACAAGCTGCTGAACTGGCGCTCGCGCGGCAAAGACTTCAGCAAAGGCACCTCCGGCTGGCTGGCCAGCAAGGGCCCGTGGGCCATCGGCCTGCTCGGCCCCATCCTGCTGGGCGCCACGCTGTCGGCGGCGCTGGCCTCCAGCCTCGGCCTGGCCCGGCAAAGGTGGATTCCGCTGCTGGCCATCGGCATTTGCGCCACCACCGCGCTGGTCACCATATTGACGGTGCGCGGCTTCGCCATGATGCACTAGTGCGTTTCCCATTGCCTGTCTGCCCGATTAGAGGGTTTATGTAAAAAACGGCAACGGGACCGTGCTACGCTGACTGCTTCTTTCTTCACGTCTGCCGCCATGAGCGAAGCCCTGCACGCTGTCCCTGCCCTGCCCTCAGGTGAATCCGATCCCCTCGACATCCAGGCCGCGTTCGATGCGCAGCTGGCCACTGCGCTGGCGTGGCGCACCTCGACGGCCGAGGAGCGGCTGCGCCGCATCGGCCGCCTGCGCGACGCCATGCTGGCCCAGCGCGAGGCCTTCTACGCCGCTTTCGCGCAGGATTACCGCAAGCCGCCGGCCGAAGTGGAGGCGTCCGAGTTCCTGCCGGTGATGGAAGAAATCCGCCAGGCGCTCGGCCGCCTGAAACGCTGGATGAAGCCACGCCCCATGTGGCCCACCACCACCATGCTCGGCACGCGCGCCTCGGTACGCTACCAGCCGCGCGGACGGGTGCTGATTGTCGCGCCGTGGAACTATCCGCTCAGCCTGTGCTTCGGGCCGCTGGTCTCGGCGCTGGCGGCCGGCAACACCGTCATCATCAAGCCGTCCGAGATGACGCCTGCCGTATCGGCGCTGATGGGCCGCATCATCGCCAGCGTGTTTCCGGCCCATGAAGTGGCCTTGTTCGAGGGCAGCCAGCCAACCGCGCGCGTCCTGCTGGACCTGCCCTTCGACCACATCTTCTTCACCGGCTCGCCTGCCGTCGGCAAACAGGTGATGGCGGCGGCGTCCAGGCACCTGGCCAGCGTGACGCTCGAGCTGGGCGGAAAATCGCCCACCATAATCGACGCCAGCGCCAACATCAAGCTGGCGGCGGAAACGCTAATGTGGGGAAAGTTCCTCAACAACGGCCAGACCTGCGTGGCGCCCGACCATGTGTATGTGCACGCGTCCGTGAAGGACGCTTTCGTAGATGCCTGCCGCGCGGTGCTGCAGCAACGCTACGGCGCCGGCGCCGCGGCGCAGCAAGCCAGTGCCGACCTGGCGCGGGTGGTGAACCGGCGCCATACGCAGCGCCTGGCGGCCTTGCTGGCCGATGCGCAGCGGCGCGGCGCGCGCCTGCTGGCGGGCGGCACAGTGGATGAGGAGCGCTGCTTTATCGCGCCCACCCTGCTGGACCAGATTCCAGCCGGCGCGGCGATATTGTCGGAGGAGATATTCGGGCCGCTGTTGCCCGTTATCGAATACACGGAACTGGAGGCGGTGATTGCTGCCATCAACGCGGCGCCCAAACCACTGGCGCTGTACGTGTGGAGCAGCGACCGGCGCGCGGTGCGCAAGGTGCTGGGGCAAACCAGTTCGGGCGGCGCTTGCGTCAACCATTGCGTGGCGCATTTCGCGCATGGCAATCTGCCGTTCGGCGGGGTCAATCATTCCGGCATGGGCAGCGCGCACGGAGTGCACGGCTTCAAGGCGTTCTCGCACCAGCGTGCGCTGCTGCGCGCCTCGCCGCTGATGCTGATCAAGCTGTTCTTCCCGCCCTACACCAGGCAGCGCACCTTCCTGATGCGCAAGATCGTCGACGCGCTGCGCCTGCCCATGCTGTGAACCGCAGGCGGACCCGCAATCAGGCCGGCTGCAGCGCGCGCTCCAGCACGTGCGACAGGGTGGCGGCCAGGTGCGGCTCGGCGCCGTCCGCCAGCGCCAGCTTGCCGCTGAAATAGCGCAGGCCGCCGCTGGCACGCTCGGCCACCAGCGAGGCGTCGCCGTCGCGTGGAATGCGCAGGCTGACGGTCAGCAAGCTGTCCGGCGCGCCGCGCGGGCGCACGTCCAAGGTCATGCCGGCGTGGGTGTCGAACAGCTTGCGGCTGGACTGGCATACCAGGCTGCCGCCGAATGCGCGCGCAATCACGGCGTTGCAGCTGCGCAGCGCCGCATCGGCACGGCGCGCCAGGCCGGCGCGCACGGCGCCGGCTTCGGCCAGCCCGGCCATACGCTGTTCTTCAGCGAGCATCAGCTCGTCCTCCATCTGCTCCAGCATCAGCAGGATGTCGTCTTTATTTAAGTTACTCATGGGAAATATATATTTCCAAATGACAATGACAGATGCAGTATATCACTTGGAACCCGCGCGTCCCCGCAAAATTTGCGCCGCGCGTTGTAAGTTGGTGTTCAGCGCGCCTTGCGACAGGCGTACGCCATCGCGCCCAAGCCCGCCACCAGCAGCGCCAGCGTGGCCGGCTCGGGCACTTCGCGCACCGCGTAGACCTCCATCGCCGAGTAGGTGAACTGGCCGGTGCCCGCCAGGCTGCCGCCGAACGGTTCGGCACCCGGTTCGAAGCTGTAGTAGGAAGTCAGATAGGAACTGCCGCCGGTGGTCAGGTCGTCGGTCACCAGCAAGTCGGCGCCGCTGCCGAAGGAGGGGCCGCACTGCTCGCAGTTGTAGGTCTGGTGCGAACCGTAGTCGGGCACGCCCTGGTCCGGCGGCGTGGGCACCTGGCGGTACACGTGGTTGGCCGTGGCGTTGAAGATGAAGGCGGTGCGCTCCGACTCCGGCAGCGTCACATGGTCGCCGTCGGTCGAGCTCCAGCTTTGCGGGTTGTAGCCGCCGATCAGCCAGCTATTGCCGGCGCTGTCGCGCGCCATCAGCAGGGTAAACGTGGCGCCCTTGCCGTCGGCCGCAGCGTGGAAATCCTTGGCCGTGTCGCCGTCCTTGCGCACGAACACCGAGTCCAGTTGCGCGTTGGGCTTGCCCAACCAGCCCAGAAGCTGGGTCTTCAATTCCGTCGTCATGATAGGCGTGGCATGCGCCGGCACCGCCCCCAGACACCAGAGCAGTCCCGCCAGAACGGCGGTCCTCACAGCGTTCAACATTCCAGCCTCCATCGATTCTTGCAAAAGATTTAACATTAGCACAACGGTGCGCGCCTGTCGCCACGATTGGCATATCATGCCGGGCCCATCCAAATGGAGACCCTCGCATGCGTTTTATCGCCGTAGCGCTGATGCTCAGCGCCGCCCTGCCCGCATCCGCCCAGCTCATAGCGGGCCTGGGCGGGGAGATCGACACCATGGAAGCCACCCCGCTGCCGCTGCCGCCCAAGGGCGGCGTGCAAGATGAAATCAACCGCAACGCCGGGGCCAGCCTGCGCCGCTTCGACCGCTTCTACACGCTCAACGCAGGCAATCCATCCAACGTCACCTTGGTGCCGGACCCGGCCAACGGCCGCCGCAACGTGTTCCATATGGTGCTGCGAAATACCGACCCCGACAGTGCCGGCGCCAAGCGCACCGAGGTTGTACCCACCTACGAGTATATGCGCCAGGGCGTGCGCTGGTACGCGGCCAGTGTGTATTTTCCAACGGATTGGGTCACAGAATCCGAGCCGGGCCGGCCGGTTGTGGTATTCCAGTTGAACAGCGCCAAAGGCGTGTTCGCCGGCCCGCCGCCCATGGCGCTGGAGGCGAGCGACGGGCTGCTGCGGCTGCACACCACGGCCAACCACCGCAATGCGACCGACACCACCGTCCCCACCAGGGCCAACGCCTCCGTCAAGACCGTGGTGCTGGACAAGCTGCGGCTGGGGCAGTGGTACTGCTTCGTGGTGCGAGCCGACTGGCAGCACAGACTGGGCGCCGGCGCGCTGCAGTTGTGGATGAACGGCGAGCCAGCCTACGCCACCAACAACCTGAGCAGCCACTACGCCAACGAGCTGGGCAATTTCCCCAAGACCGGCCTCTACCAGCCGGGCACCATGCACGTCGCGTCGCGCCACGTGTACACGGACTTCGTCCACATCGGCGCGGCCGACAGTACCATGGAGGAGCTGTACGCGCGCACGCCGTGCGCCGGCTGATGCCAGCGCCGAAGCACCGGAAACGAGGCCGGCCCTAGGGCGCGTTCAGGTGGCGCTTCATCTGCGACAGCAGTTCGATCAACTGGCCCTTGTCGTCGGCGGACATCGGCTGCAGCAGTTCAGCCACCCAGCCTTCATGCACCGCGGCCATGTCGGCGAAGGCGCTGCGGCCCTCCGGCGTGAGCTTGACGCTGTAGGCGCGGCCGTCCTTCGGATCGGGCACGCGCACCACCAGCCTTTCCTGCTCCAGCTGGTCGGTGATGCCGGTGATATTGCCGCCGGTGACCATCATGCGCTTGGACAGTTCGCCCATGCGCATGCCATCCGGATGGCGCTCCAGCTGCGCCATCAAATCGAAGCGCGGCAGGGTGATGCCGAAGGTGGCGCGCAGGCGGCTGCGGATTTCGTTTTCGATCTTCACCGTGCATGAGAGCATGCGCAGCCACAGCTTGAGCGACTGGTGGTGGTCCTGCGTCAGGCGGCTGGCCAGGTCCAGGTCGTGGTCAGGGTGGTCCGATAGTGGCATAGGTATCCTTGTTCACTTACATTGCGCGCAGCTTGAAGCGCTGCAGCTTGCCCGTTTCGGTGCGCGGCAAGGCGGGCAGGAATTCGATGGCGCGCGGATATTTGTACGGCGCGATCTGCCCTTTCACGAACTCCTGCAGTTCGGCCGCCAGTTGCGGCGAGGCCTCGTGGCCGGGCTTGAGCACCACGTGCGCCTGCACGATCTGGCCGCGCTCCTGGTCCGGCTTGCCGACCACGCCGCATTCGGCCACCGCCGGGTGGCGCAGCAGCGCATCCTCCACCTCCGGCCCGGCGATGTTGTAGCCGGCCGAGATGATCATGTCGTCGGTGCGGGAGCGGTAGAAGAAATAGCCATCCGCATCCATTTCATAGGCGTCGCCGGTAAGGTTCCAGCCCTGGTGGACATAGTCGCGCTGGCGTTCGTCGGCCAGGTAGCGGCAGCCGGTCGGCCCTTTCACTGCCAGGCGCCCGGTCACGCCGGGCCCCACTGGATTGCCGTCGCGGTCCAGGATGCAGGCCTGATAGCCCGGCACCGGCTTGCCGGTGGCGCCGGGACGGATGTCGTCGTCCGCCGCCGAAATGAAGATATGCAGCATCTCGGTGGCGCCGATGCCGTCTATCATGCGCAGGCCGGTGGCCTGCTGCCACGCTTCGCGCGTGGCCAGCGGCAGCGCCTCGCCGGCCGACACGGATTTCGCCAGGCTGGAGAGGTCGTAGCCGGCGGCCAGCGGCGCCATCTGGCGGTAGAAGGTCGGTGCGGTGAAGCACACGGTGGCGCGGTATTGCGCGATCGCCTGCAGCAGCGTTTCCGGCGTCAGCTTTTCGAGCAGCACGGTGGCCGCGCCGACCCGCAAAGGGAACAGCAGCAGGCCGCCCAGGCCGAAGGTAAAGGCCAGCGGCGGCGTGCCGATGAAGGTGTCGCCGCGCTGCGAGCGCAGCACCGAACGCGGAAAGCAGTCGCAAATGGCCAGCACATCGCGGTGGAAGTGCATGGTGCCCTTGGGGACGCCGGTGGTCCCGGAAGTAAAGCTGATCAGGCAGATGTCGTCGGCTGCCGTATCGCAGGCGTCGAAGCGGGCCGGCTGGCGCGCCATCAGCGCTTCCAGCGAGGCGGCATCGGCATCGGCATCGGCATCGGCATCGGCGTTGAACCACACCACGCTGGCTGGCAGGCCGGGCGCCGCTTCCAGTTCGGCGCGCAGGCCGTCGGCGCACAACACGGCGTTGACCGCCGCCTTGGCCATGATGGCGCCCAGTTCGCGCGCGCGCAGCAGCGGCATGGTGGGCACCGCCACCAGTCCGGCCTTCAGCACCGCCAGCACGGCAGCCGCCATCATCGGATTGTTCGCCCCGCGCAGCAGCACGCGGTTGCCGGTCTTCAGGCCCATGGGGCCGCGCAGCACGTGGGCGATGCGGTCCACCTGCTCCAGCAGATGGGCGTAACTCCAGCTCCCGCCGGCGAAGCGGACGGCGGTGCGCCCGCCCTCCCCGGCCGCCACGGCGCGGTCCAGCAGTTCGGCCACGCAGTTCAAGCGTTCAGGGTAAGCCAGTTCGGGAAGGTCGAAGCGCAGCTCGGGCCACAGCGCCGGCGCTGGCAGGTGGTCGCGCGCGAAAGTGTCTTCGTGTGCGCTGGCGTTAAGCCCCGCTGAGGGTGCGGCGTTGGGTCTGTTCATGGTCGCCCCGGATGGATGGTCGGTTCAAGTCAGCCTGTCAGGCTTACTTTAAACCTGAACTATCCTGGGAACAAGCGGATTCAAATGGATTCAGTTGCCGCCGCCGATGGACTTGCGCACCAGCGCCGACTGGTGGATGACGGCGCGGATCACGTCCGACAGCACGGCTTGCACCGCGTCGCTGGACAGGAAGCCGGGAGCGAAACTTTTCAGCGCTGCCGCCGCACCGTTCAGGCCCAGCGTGACGCAACCCGCGTGCAGGCGGTCGATACGGGTTTGCGCCTCCTGCTGCTCGCCGCGCGCGAACAGCGCGTCCAGTTCGCCGCTGGCCACGGTGAGCTGGTTCTGGAAGCCGGTCAGGTAGACCAGCAGGCGGTCGGCGTTGATGCCGAGCCGCAGCTGGGTGGCGGAAGGCGCTTCGGCCAGGTGCTCATAGCCGCTGGCGGCCTGGTCGAGGAAGGCGGTGAGGTGGATGCGCACCTGGTCGGCCTGGAAGGGCTTGACGATGTAGCCGGCCGCGCCGGCCTTGGTGGCCTGCTGTACGGTTTCCTTGTCGGTGGCCGAGGAGACCAGCACGAAAGGCACGGAAGTCAGTGCATGGTCGCCTTTGACGCGCTGCAGCAATTCCATGCCCGACAGGCGCGGCATGCGCAGGTCGCAAAAGACGATCGCGGGCCGCAGGCCGTTTTCCAGCTGCTGCCAGGCATCCGCCCCATCCTCCGCTTCCACGATGTCGAATTTTCCGCAGCTGTCGATCAGGTGCATCAGCACCATGCGCGACACCACGTCGTCGTCCACTACCAAAACTTTCATGTAACTCTCCAGTGCCCCGCCGCATCCGTTCCGATGCGCGCTGTCAGTCAGTGTGGCCGTTCTGTGGCACTGGCGTCAATATACCCGATAAGACCGCCCCTGTCAGTCCGGTTGTGTCAGTCCGGCAATACCGGCGATGCCGCTGGTTCCGGCCAGTCCCGCCAGCAGCGCGCGCAGTTGCGGCATCTGCCCGCCGACATCGTCCCACGCGGCGCGGTCGGCGCACTGTTCCAGTTCGCCGCACAGATCGCGCAGCTCCGGTTCGTCCAGGTAGGCCGCGCTGCCCTTCATGCCGTGGAACAGGCGCGCCGCGCCGTCGGCGTCGCCGGCCTGGATGGCGTCGTCCAGGTCCACCAGGCGCGCCGGCAAGTCCGCCAGGAAGGCCGCGCGCAGGCGCGCCTTCAAGGGATCGTCATCATGTCCGCGCGCCGCGCCCTGCAGGGCCGGCACCGACGGTGCGACCGGCGCCGCCGGCACGCCGAACATGGCGTCCAGTTCGTCCACGCTGGGCGCGCGCGGCGCCATGCGCGGCAGCGCGATGCCGCGCTGCAGCTGGCGCTCGATGGCGCGGCTAAGCTGGTAATGCAGCGCCGCCTCGTCGATCGGCTTGGTCAGGAAATCGTCCATGCCGGCCGCCAGGTAGCGGCTGCGGTCTTCCTCGCTGGCGTTGGCGGTGAGCGCGATGATCATCAGTTCCTGGTCGCGCACCGGCGCGCCGTCCGGGCCGCCCTCGCGGATCAGGCGCGTGGCCGTGGGGCCGTCCATCTCAGGCATGCGGCCGTCCATCAAAATCAGGTCGTAGCGCGTGCGCGCGCAGGCCGCCACCGCCAGCAGGCCGTTGGCGGCGATGTCGACCTTGTGGCCCAGTTCCTCCAGCATCATGCGGATGATGATCTGGTTGGTGGGGAAGTCTTCCGCGCACAGCACCCGCAGCTGGTGGCTGTGCGGCTCGCGCGGCATGTGCACCACCACCGGCGGCGCCACGCCGTCGGCCAACGGCAGCTCGAAGGTAAACACGCTGCCCACGCCGGGCGTGCTGGCCACGCGGATCTCGCCGCCCATCAGCTCCACCAGCTGGCGGCAGATCGCCAGTCCCAGGCCGGTGCCGCCGTAGCGGCGCGTGGTGGTGGTGTCGGCCTGCTCGAACTTCTGGAACAGGCGCGGCATGGCGTCGGCCGGGATGCCGATGCCAGTGTCCTCCACCGTGAAGCGGATCAGGTTGGCGCCGGCGGCCGTTAAGGCCGGGCCGGCGGATCGCTGCTCCCGCAACAGCTCCACCCGCAGCCGCACTTCGCCGCGCTGGGTGAACTTGAAGGCGTTGCCCACCAGGTTCACCAGCACCTGGCGCAAGCGGGTGGGATCGCCCAGCACGTACAGCGGCAAGTCGTCGTCCAGCTCCACCTCGAAGCCGACGCTGTAGGCGGCGGCCTGCTCGCCGAACAGCGCGGCCACATTCTGCACCATGGCGCCCAGCGCGAAGTCGATATTCTCGATGGTCAGCTTGCCCGCCTCGATCTTGGAGAAATCCAGCAGGTCGTTGATGATGCCCAGCAGCGCCTGGGCGTTCACCTGCGCCCGTTCGATCTGCTCGCGGGTGGCGTCCTGCAAGGTCGGATCGCGCAGCGCGAAGCCCTGCATGCCGATCACGCCGGCCAGCGGCGTGCGCATCTCGTGGCTCATATTGGCCAGGAATTCGGACTTCTGGCGCGTGGCGTCCTCCGCCTTCTGCTTGGCGTAGCGCAGGCGCTCCTCGTTGTCCTGCAAGGCGCGGTTGGCCAGCGCCAGTTCCTCGGTGTGCAGCCGCACCTTGGCCTGCTGCTGCATCAGTTCGCCCTGCGTTTCGCGCAGCTCCTGCAGCGTTTCCTCCAGGCGCTGGTAGGCCAGCGCATTATCCAGCGACACGGCCGCATGCGCGGCCAGCGTCTGCAGCATGTCCAGGTGCACCTGGCGGTAGGCGTTCTTTTCCTTGCTCTGCACCGACAGCACGCCCACCACGCGGTCATTGACGATCAGCGGCGTGTACAGCATGGACTGCGCGTAATCGGGCTCGGTGCCGTCGGCCAGCGGCACCGGCTTGAGCTTTTCCAGGCCGGCCGGCCCCATGTAGCGGCTGTACTCGGCGAAGAAGTCGTTGATGAAGATATCGTTGCGCTGGTACCAGCACCACACGGCCAGCTGGTCCGGGTCGTGCACGTCGCGGCTGTAAGGCAGGCTGCGCACCCCGCGCTCCATCGAGAACGGGAATTCCAGGATGCCCTCTTCCTCGCGGTAGAAGCCGACCCCGAACATGTGGGTATCCATCAGGTGGCGCACGTGGCGGTACAGCGTGCGCATGGCTTTCTCGATGTCCAGCGTGGCGCTCATCTCGCGCCCGATCTCGCTGAGCACCGAGATGTTGCGGTGCGCCTGCTCCACCGCCTCTTTCTGCAGCTCCACTTCCTGCTTCTGGCGTTCGGCGTCCATGCGGCGCTGCTCGGCCTCGGCGCGCTGCGCCTCCGCTTCCACCCGGCGCCGTTCCAGTTCCGTCTTCTGCTGCTGCAGCAGCTGGTTCTTCAGCTCCACTTCGGCCGTGCGCAGGCCCACCTGCTGCTCCAGGCGCGTCTTCTGGCCGCGCAGCTGGCGCATGCGCACGCGGTACACGCCGTAGGCGCTGCCCAGCAGCAGCAGCGCCACGCCGCCGCGGAACCACCAGGTTTTCCACGGCGGCGGCAGGATGGTGATTTCCAGCGTGGCCGCGTTGTCGTTCCAGATGCCGTCCTTGTTGGCAGCCTTCACGCGGAACACGTAGCGGCCCGGATCAAGGTTGGTGTAGGTGGCGAAGCGCTTGGCGGCGTCGGTCACCACCCAGTCCTGGTCGAAGCCCAGCAGCTGGTAGGCGTAGCGGTTGCGCTGCGGGGCGGCGTAGTGCAGCGCCGCGAACTCCAGCGAGAACACCGAGTCCTCTTCGCGCAGGGTCAGCGCGGCGGTGTGCTCGATGGCGCTTTTGAGCACGCTCGCTGCGCCGTCCTGGCCGGCCTTGACGGACTTGTTGAAGATCTGGAAATCGGTGATGGCCACGGTGGGTGCCACGCTGTTCTCGCGGATCTCGGACGGCGCGAACGCGGTCACGCCGTTGAAACCGCCGAAGTACATGGTGCCGTCCGGCGCGCGCAGCGCCGCGCCGTCGAAATAAGCGCCCTCGATGGTGCCGTCGGCGCCGGCGTAGTTGCGCATCTGGCCGGTCTGCACCGTCAGGCGTGTGATGCCGGTATTGGTGCTCAGCCACAGGTTGCCCTGCCCGTCGTCCAGGATGGCGGCCACCGCGTCGTCGGCCATGCCGTCCTTGCGCTGGTAGCGCTTGAAGCGCACCGTGCCGTCGGCGGCCTGCTCCATGCGGTTCAAGCCGCCCGCCGTGCCGACCCAGATCACGCCCTGCTTGTCCTCGTACAGGTAGTGCACCTCGTCGTGGCTGAGCGACGTGGGGTCTTTCGGGTTGTGATGGAAGTGGCGGAAGCGGCCGGTCTGCCGGTCCAGCAAATCCAGGCCGTTGAAGGTGCCCACCCACAGCGCGCCGCGCCGGTCCTCCAGCAGGGGCCGCACCACGTTGTCGGCCAGGCTGTTGCTGTCGGCCGGGTCGTGGCGGTAGGTTTTGGCGGCGCCGGTCTTCGGGTCGTAGCTATGCAGGCCGCCGCGCGTGGCCACCCACAGCACGCCGCTGCGGTCGCCCATGATGTTGCGCACGTTGTCGCCATCGGGGTCGCTGGGCCAGGCGCGCACCCGCTGGTAGCGGCGGGTCTCGGTGTCGAAGCGGCGCAGGCCGTTGCGTCCGCCCACCCACAGCGCGCTGCCGTTCCTGTCCTTCCACAGCGAGATCACCAGCGGATCGCGCACGTCGGCGAAATCGGGCGCCGGGTCGCGGAACACCTGGCCTTCGCCGCCGATCGGATCGTACAGCGTCAAGCCGTCGTTGTTGCCCAGCCAGAGCTTGCCGCCGCCGGCATCGACGATGGCGCGCACCTTGTTGTCGCTCAGCGAGCGGGGACGCTCGGCGTCGTGCACCAGGCGCGCGAAGCCGCCGCTGCCCAGGTCGACCCGGCTCACGCCGCTGTACCAGGTGCCCACCCACATGGTGCCCAGGCGGTCGCGGAACAGCGCCGACACATAGTTGTCGGCCAGGCTGTGCGGGTCCGTCACCTGGTGCCGGTACTGCACGAAGCGGCGCTCGGCCGGGCGCCAGCGGAACAGGCCCTCGGTCTGGCTGCCGGCCCACAGCGTGCCGTCGCGGTCCTGGTAGATGACCGTCACCACGCCCGGCTTGAGGCCCTCCTTCTCGCCCAGGCGGCGCCGCTGCGGCGTGTCGGCCCCGGCCGCCAGCTTCCATTGCTCGATGCCGGCCATGGTGCCTATCCACAGCGTGTGGTCCTTGTCCGCGAACAGCGACAGCACCGCCTCGAAGCGCGTGTCCGGCGCCGCCTCCACCTTGAAGTGGCGGAACGCCTGCGCGCCCGGCTCCAGCAGGTCCAGGCCGGCGGCCGTGCCGACCCACAGGCGGCCGTCGGCGTCGCGCGCCAGCGCGTTGACCTGGTCGCTGCCCAGGCTGCCCGGCAGCGCGGCGTCGTGGTGCCAATAGGTGTAGCGGCCGCTGGCCGGATCGAAATGCTGCAGCCCGTCCGAGGTGCCGATCCACAGGCCGCCCTTGCCGTCGTCGACGATGGCGCGCACGTGGCGGTTGCCGTTGCCGCGCTTGGCCGGCTCGCTGGGCGGAAAATGCGTGAAACTCTGCGTCAGCGGCTCGTAACGGTCCAGGCCGCCGTCGGTGCCGATCCACATGCGGCCGGTGCGGTCCATGTGCAGCACGCGCACCCAGTTGTCGGCCAGGCTGCGCGGATCGGACACCGAATTGCGGTAAGTGATGATGCGGGCGCCGTCGTAGCGGCTCAAGCCGGCCTGGCTGCCGAACCACATGAAGCCCTGCTGGTCCTGCGCCACCGCCAGCACCGATTCCTGCGCCAGGCCGTCCTCCACGTCCAGCTGCTCGAAGCGCAAGGTGCGCGGCGGCGCGGCGGCATCGGCCGGCACGGCCGGCAGCACGCCGCCGGCCAGCACGGCGGCAGGGAGCAGTGCCCGACAGAGCACTCGGCGGAGAAGACGGCGGAAAGACAGCACGGAACAGACCTAGCTATTGAAGAAGGCCAGCACATCGGCCTTGCGCGCATGCGTGTCGCGCTGGCCTAGCCGGATTAGCTCGCAAGTATACGTGGATTCGAACAGCAGGTAGGAAGCCAGCGAGGAGCCGCGTGTTTCGGTGGCGCCTATGCCCGACAGCATGGTGCGGATCGGCGCCGGCAAGCTGCCGATGTGGCGGCTGGCGATATCGTCCAGCCGCTCGGACGGGGCGATCACCAGCAGCTGCACCGGCTTGAGCGGCGTCTGCGCCAGGTACTCGGGCGGCAGCAGCGACAAGGTCTTGTTGATGCGCTCCAGGCGCTCGATGTCGACCGCCAGGCTGTCGAGGAAAATCGAGGACAGCGCGTGGCCGGCGATCTGCGCCAGGCTGGGATAGCGCGCCGTCTCGGTGCGCTGCGCGGCCGGCTCGTGCAGGCGGCCTGCGCCGATCACCAGCACCTTGTCGGCGCCCAGGTGGATGGCCGGCGAGATCGGCGCCAGCTGGCGCATCGAACCGTCGCCGCAATATTCGTGCTGGCCGCCCAGGTACAGCGGCGTGGCCGGGAAGATGAAGGGAATCGCCGACGACGCCAGCAGGTGTTCGACGCCGATCTGGTCCTGCATGGCCACGCGCTGGGTGCGCACCCACGGCGCGATCTCGGCGGCGGTCTGGAAAAAGGTGACGTGCTGGCCGCCGGTGTAGGACGAGGCGGTGACGGCCAGCGCGTGCAGCAGGCCCTCCTGCAGCACCATGTCCAGGCGCGGCAGGTCCAGCATGCGGTGCAGCAGGCTGACCAGCGGCGTGTTGTCGAGCAGGGAGCGCGGCGGCGCGGCGCGCCATTTGCGCAGCAGCCAGCCGAAGGACAGCAGCGACAGCCAGCGCGCGCCGGAACGGATCACGCCCAGCGAATCGGCGCGGTAGACCTGTTCGGCCGAAAAATTGAGCCACACGTCGAGCAGCTTTTGCACGCCTTCGCTGAAGTTGTCGGCGCGGCAGGCCAGCGCGGTGGCGTTGATGGCGCCGGCCGAGGTACCGCAGATGATGTTGAACGGATTGCGTGAAGGCGGCCAGCCTTCTTCCCACAGGATCGCGTTAATCGCTTGCAGCACTCCCACCTGGTAAGCGGCGCGCGCGCCGCCGCCGGAAAGGATCAGGCCTGTTTTCTTTTTCATTCCCATTTGTCAAGAGTAGCAGGGTCAGTCGCCGCGCACAACGCCTTCGCGGCGCGGGTCGGCGCCGCCGAACCACACTTCCTTGCCGTTGCGCGTGACGCGCATGATGCCCTGCAGGCCCGAATTCTGCTCATACTGGCGCACCTCGTGGCCGCGCGCCTTGAGCGCCGCCACCACGTCCGGCGACACCCGTGCCGCTTCCAGCTCGGTGGGGCCGTTGCGGCTGCCGAAGTTGGGCAGGCTGATGGCCTGCTGCACGTCCAGCTTCCAGTCCAGGGTGCCGACCAGCACCTTGGCCACGTAGTTGATGATGGCCGAGCCGCCCGGCGAACCGGTCGACAGCACCAGCTTCCCGGTGGCCTTGTCGAACACCAGCGTGGGCGACATGGCGCTGCGCGGGCGCTTGCCCGGCTGCACGCGGTTGGCGATGGGGCCGTTCTCGTCCACCGAATCGAAAGAGAAGTCGGTCAGCTGGTTGTTCAGGATGAAGCCATCCACCATCTGGCGCGAGCCGAAGGCGTCTTCCACCGAGGTGGTCATGGAAATCACGTTGCCGTAGGCGTCGGCCACCGACAAGTGCGAGGTGGCCGGGCTTTCAATGGCAGTGTCCGCGCCCCACGCCACTTTCACGCTGTCCGGCACGCCGAAGCTGGCGCGTCCCATGGAGCGCTCGCCGATCAGGGCGGCGCGCTGCTGCAGGTAATGCTTGTCCAGCAGCGCCGCCGCGCCGTTGCCCGGCAGCGGCACGAAGTCGGTGTCGGCCAGGTAGCGCGCGCGGTCGGCGTAGGCCAGGCGGCCCGCCTCGGTGAACAGGTGGATCGCATCCGCGCCCAGCTGGCCGTTCACCGGCGCGTAGCGCTCGATGCCCTTGGTCTCCAGCACACCCAGCATCTGGGCGATGGCAATGCCGCCCGAGGACGGCGGCGGCATGCCGCACACGGTCCATGCCTTGTAGTCGGCGCACACGGGATCGCGCTGCCTGGGTCGGTAATCGGCGATGTCGGCAGCCGTCAGCAGGCCGGGGTTGGTCGGGTGCGAGGCCACCTTGGCGGCGATGTCGGCGGCGATGCGGCCCCGGTAGAAGGCGTCCGCGCCGCCCTTGGCCACCTCGCGCAGGGTGCGCGCCAGCTCGGGGTTCCTCAGCACATGGCCCACCGGCCAGGGCTGCTTGTCCTTGTCGTAGAAATAGGCGGCGGCCACCGGGTCGCGCACGATGTATTTGTCCCAGGTCAGCAGGCCGTTCAGGCGCGGGCTGACGGCAAAGCCGTTCTCTGCCAGCTTGATGGCGGGGCCGAACAGCGTGGCCCACGGCAGTTTGCCGTGCTCCTTGTGCGCCATTTCCAGCATGCGCAGCACGCCGGGGGCGCCGGTGGAGCGGCCGCCCACCACGCCCGCTTCGCGCGAGAGCGGCTTGCCGTTCGCATCCTGGAACAGCTTTTCGGTGGCGGCGGACGGCGCGGTTTCGCGGCCGTCGTAAGCCTGCACGCGCTTGCCGTCGAAGTGCATCACGAAGGCGCCGCCGCCGATACCGGACGATTGCGGCTCCACCAGCGTCAGCACCAGCTGGGTCGCGATGGCGGCGTCGATCGCGCTGCCGCCCTGCTTCAGTATCTCGTAGCCGGCGTTGGTGGCGTGCGGGTTGGCTGCCGCCACCATGAATTTCCCGGCGGTGACGCCGGTTTTTTCACTGTAGCCGGTGGCGATTTCGGGCGCGCGGTCCTGCGCGTGGACGGAAGGCACCAGCAGTGCGGGAAAGGCGGCCAGGGCCAGCGCGTGCAACTTGATCATGTAAGCTCCAAAAATAAATCGGGCGCGCAACCAAGGCTGCGCGCCCGATGACTGGAGCATCGTACCTGAAGTTTATTTCGGTTGCATGCGAATAGCGCCGTCCAGGCGGATGGTTTCGCCGTTCAGCATGACGTTTTCGATGATGGACTTGGCCAGCATCGCGTACTCGGAAGGCTTGCCGAGGCGCGGCGGGAACGGCACCATCTTGCCCAGCGCGTCCTGCACTTCGGCCGGCATGCCCAGCAGCATGGGGGTTTCGAAGATGCCGGGGGCGACGGTCATGACGCGGATGCCGCTGCGCGACAGGTCGCGCGCCATCGGCAAGGTCAGGCCGACCACGGCGGCCTTCGAGGCGCCGTAGGCGGCCTGGCCGATCTGGCCGTCGTACGCGGCCACCGATGCGGTGTTGATGATGATGCCGCGCTCGCCGTGTTCAGCCGCCTCGGTCTTGCCCATGGCGTCCGCCGCCAGGCGGCACATATTGAAGGTGCCCACCAGGTTGATGTTCACGGTGCGCTGGAACACCTCCAGCGGATGCGGGCCGTCCTTGCCCACGGTTTTCACGGCCGGCGCCACGCCGGCGCAATTGATTAGGCCGCGCAGGGTGCCCAGTGCGGCGGCAGCTTCCACCACGGCCTTGCCGTCCGCTTCCGATGTGACGTCGCACTTGACGAACACGCCCTTCAGTTCAGCCGCCAGCGCCTGGCCGGCTTCCGCCTGCACGTCCGCCAGCACCACCTTGCCGCCCGCTTCCACGATCATGCGCGCGGTCGAAGCGCCCAGGCCCGACGCGCCGCCGGTGATGATGAATACGTTGTCCTTGATTTGCATGTCTTCCCCTAGTCTGAGTTCGGCTGGATGTTCGTTCGATTGCTGCGCTTGCGCTTACTTTACGCTTACGTAAACGTAAGACCCGATTGTAGCTCAACATTGCACCCAATGGCCATCGCTTCGGCAGGGGCGGCCCGACGGGTCGAGCAGCACCGGCCCGGTGCCCTGGTAGCGGGTACCGTTGGCGTCGCGGCAGCCGGCAGCGTCGCAAGTGCCCAGCGGGCGGCTGGCCGGCGGCGCGACAGGGCCCGGGAGCGGCGTGTAGGCGCTGGCGGGCGGACGCGGCAGCTGGGGCGGCGGCTGGGACGGCGGCATGCTCAGGATGGCCTGCGGCACCGAACGGCGCTGGGTGAAATTGCGCGACGGCGCGGGACGGCAGGGTTCGACCAGCAGTTTCGTGCCGCCCGGGGCCAGCGAGCAGACCGGCAGCTTGCGGAACGCTTCGGCAGCCGCTGCGCCGCCCGACGCGTCCGGCACCACGCGCGGCAGCGCGGAACCGGGCTGTTGGGCGTGGGCGGCCGGGAACATGAGCTGGCAAAGGAGCAGCCCGGTGAACAGCGGAGTTTTCATGGCGTCCTCCCGCAGCGCGGAGATGAGCGCATGATAACGCGGCCCGGCCGGGCCTGGCGCACGCGGCACCACCGGCGCGCCCCGCAGGGCGGGTAGGCGGGGCGCCAAGCGTTCGCGGCGGCTCGGGCGGGGGACGCTGAGCTGCCCGCCCTATGGACTATTTGGGTGCCGGCTCGGCGGGAGGCGAGGCCACGGCCGGCTCGGCGGGCGCCATCAACGGCGGCGGCGGCGCGACGGCCGGCGCATGCATCGGCGCAGCAGCATGCGCCGGCGCCTGCGGCGTGACGGCCAGCCAGCCGGCCGCAGGCAGCAGCGGCACCAGCAGCAAGGCGACGATGTTGATGATCTTGATCAGCGGATTGACCGCCGGGCCGGCCGTGTCCTTGTACGGATCGCCCACGGTGTCGCCGGTCACCGCCGCTTTGTGCGCGTCCGATCCCTTGCCGCCGAAATTGCCATCCTCGATGTACTTCTTGGCGTTGTCCCAGGCGCCGCCGCCGGTGGTCATGGAAATGGCCACGAACAGGCCGGTGACGATGGTGCCCATCAGCAGGCCGCCCAGCGCTGCGGGCCCCAGCAGCATGCCCACCAGGATAGGCACCAGCACCGGCAGCAGCGAGGGAACGATCATTTCCCTGATGGCCGACGCGGTCAGCATGTCGACCGCCTTGTCGTATTCCGGCTTGCCGCTGCCGTCCATGATGCCCTTGATGTCGCGGAACTGGCGCCGCACCTCCACCACCACCGCGCCCGCCGCGCGCCCCACCGCTTCCATCGCCATGGCGCCGAACAGGTAGGGAATCAGGCCGCCGATGATCAGGCCCACGATCACCATCGGGTTGGACAGGTCGAACGTGATGCTCTTGCCCACCGACTCCAGCGCGTGCGTGTAGTCGGCGAACAGCACCAGCGCGGCCAGGCCGGCCGAGCCGATGGCGTAGCCCTTGGTGACGGCCTTGGTGGTGTTGCCCACCGCGTCCAGCGGGTCGGTAATCGCGCGCACCGAGTCGGGCATGCCGGACATTTCGGCGATGCCGCCGGCGTTGTCGGTGATCGGGCCGTAGGCGTCCAGCGCCACGATGATGCCGGCCATCGACAGCATGGACGTGGCGGCGATGGCAATGCCGTACAGGCCGGACAGCTGGTACGACACCAGGATGGCCGCGCACACGGCCAATACCGGATAGGCGGTCGATTTCATCGACACGCCCAGGCCGGCGATGATGTTGGTGCCGTGGCCGGTGGTGGACGCCTCGGCGATATGGCGCACCGGGTGGAAGTCGGTGCCGGTGTAGTACTCGGTGATGTAGACCATCAGCCCGGTCAGCACGATGCCCACCACGGTCGAGCCCATCATCTTGTAGCGCATGGCGTCGTCCGGCCACACTTGCCAGGTGACGGCGGCAAAGCCCACCAGCGACAGGCCTGCCGCCCACCATAGCCCGGTGTACAGCGCCGACATGATTTTCTTGCCTGGCTTGGCCTTGACCATGGAGCAGCCGACGATGGACGCCAGGATGGACACCGCGCCCAGCAGCAGCGGATAGACGATGGCCTGGGTCGGCGCATTGACGATCATCAGGGCGCCCAGCAGCATGGTGGCGATCAGGGTCACCACATAGGTTTCGAACAGGTCGGCCGCCATGCCGGCGCAGTCGCCGACGTTGTCGCCCACGTTGTCGGCGATCACGGCCGGATTGCGCGGGTCATCCTCCGGAATGCCGGCCTCCACCTTGCCCACCAGGTCGGCGCCCACGTCCGCGCCCTTGGTGAAGATGCCGCCGCCCAGCCGGGCGAAAATGGAAATCAGCGAGGCGCCAAAGGCCAGGCCGATCAGCGGCTTGATCACATCGTGCGGGGTCAGCTGGGGATTGGGGTAGCCGTTGGAGGCGAGGCTGGTCAGCATGGCGTAGAACAGCACCACGCCCAGCAGGCCCAGGCCCACCACCAGCATGCCGGTGATGGCGCCGCCCTTGAAGGCCACGTCGAGCGCCTCGTTCATGCCCTTGGTGGCCGCTTGCGCGGTGCGCACATTGGCGCGCACCGACACGTTCATGCCGATGAAGCCGCAGGCGCCGGACAGCACGGCGCCGATCAGGAAGCCGAGCGCGGTCTTGATGTCGAGCAGCGCGCCGATGGCGATCAGCAGCACCACCCCCACCAGCGCGATGGTCTTGTATTGCCGGCCCAGGTAAGCGGCAGCACCCTCCTGGATCGCAGTTGCTATTTCCTGCATGCGGGCGTTGCCGGCGTCCTGCTTCAAGATCCAGCTTCGGGCCCATAAACCATACACCACGGCGATCACGCCGCACGCCACTGCGAACCATAGGCTTGCTGTCATATTGTCCCCTTCGTTTGTTATCAAGCTCGACCACTACGACTTCGAAAGCCGGTCTTTTGGACCCGCTGCCAAACTGCGTACTGCACTGCGCTGATGCACCCGCCGCAGGACGGCGGGCCGAAAACAGAAGTTGAGGTCGAGTCTACAACAAACGTGGAAAATTAAGCAATTCACCTTTGAATTGATTTTTGCTCAATGTGGGGAATTTGTGAACAGCTCAAAACTCCTCCCACTCATCGTTCACCACCGGAGCGGCCTTGCGCGGCTGGGACGGCGCCGCGGCGCGCTCGATCAGCGGCGCGCGGCCGGCGCCGGACGACGGCGTCGCGGGCTGGGCCGCCGGCCTGGCCGGCGCGCGCTTGGCCAGCGTGGCGCGCACCGGCGCCACGCTGGCGCCGGACCGACGGCGCGCTGCGGCCGCCGCCGCCGATGCCACGCCAGCGCCGGCATGGCCGCCGTGCCGCATGCCGTCCAGCTTGAACACGCTGACCGCCTGCGCCAGTTCGCCGGCCTGGTCCTGCATGGACTGCGCGGCGGCGGCGGCCTGCTCCACCAGGGCCGCGTTCTGCTGGGTGGCGTTGTCCATTTCCGTGATCGCGCCGTTGACCTGGTCGATGCCCGCGCTCTGCTCCTGGCTGGCATGCGTAATGTCGCCCATGATGGCCGTAACGCGCTCGATGCTGGCCACAACCTCCTGCATCGTGGCGCCGGCCTGCGCCACCTGGCGGGTCCCGGCGCCGACCTTGTCGACCGAATCGCCGATCAGCGTCTTGATGTCGCGCGCCGCGGCCGCCGAGCGCTGCGCCAGGTTGCGCACCTCGGACGCCACCACCGCGAAGCCCCTGCCCTGCTCGCCCGCGCGCGCCGCTTCCACCGCCGCGTTCAGCGCCAGGATATTGGTCTGGAAGGCGATGCCGTCGATCACGCCAA